>JAKQGD010000452.1 GCA_029573365.1 Bacteroidota bacterium
TAATTGCTTCAGTATTGTAATTGATATAGCCGTATCCGGTGTCAGGACGTGTAGGCTCTATGCCCAGAGTAACCAGGGCTTCATGGGTTTCAGCAAATGTAAATGCCTTGTCTAATACTTTCAGATATTCGTCCTCTTTGAGTATGATGTGATCCGATGCCAGCACCGCAAAAACGGCCTGAGGATCTACCGCCTGAATATGCAAGGCCGCATAAGCCACACAGGGTCCCGTATTGTTCATACTGGGTTCACACAACACATTTTGCTCAGCCAATTCCGGCAGGTGTTCCATGACCAAACCCTTGTATTTTTTATTGGTCACTACAAGTATGTTTTGGTCAGGTACCAGTTCGCTGCACCTTTCAAAGGTCATGCGGAGAAGCGACTTCCCTATGCCCAGAATATCCAGAAACTGTTTGGGCCTGTCTTCTGTGCTCGAAGGCCAGAATCTGCTTCCCACGCCTCCTGCCATGATGGCTATATATCTGTTCATATGTATATTTTTTTGACTAAAAAAGTCATTGTATCGCTCCCGACTTTATGGTTTAATGACTTTTTCACTTCTGATGATCGCAGGCACCTGGCTGTCCCTGAACAGTTTATTGTACCCGTCTATGTCTTTGCCTATGCCTGATTTGATATGCTCCAGATAGACGGCCCATTGTTTGTTTATATCCTCAAAACGCAATTTCGCCGCTCCCGGCAGACGGGGATCATGCTGCTCCACAAATCCTTTTAGCTCAAAATACTGTGAATTGAGCATGCTCGGAAAATTTATCACATCCTGAAAATTGGTCTGTTTGGTCTGCACCAGGTTGCTTTCCCATACATCTATCTTTTCTGCCAATGACTTGCCGGCATCAAACAATGCCTTATATTCATCCCTGCCCTTAAACAATTCGTTATATTGAACAGCTTGCTTTTTTATCTGTCTCATCTCATTGACATGACTATGCATTTCCTTGATTTTATCTTCGACACTTCTCACAAACGCCTGCTGCTCCGACCAGTGGTCTGCTGTCACAGTTTTAAGGTTAGGGTCCTGCACCACATCAAACTTTGCTTCTGACGTACTGTTTTTATAGGTAATCCTGCTTTTGTAGGTGCCCGGAGCCAGTTTGTACCCTGTGTAATCTCCCTGTACAAATACATTAGGTATATCCGGAAGAGTTTCGCTTTTAAAATCCCAGGCAAATCTGTTGATGCCTTTTTCTGCAGGTAGCACATATGGTGCCGGCGGCCCTCCCGGATAGGTTTTGAAATCCTTGTTTTTAATGCTGGAATAACTCCTGATGACTCGGTCATTTACATCCAGGATTTGTAGTGTGACTGCGTTGGTATCTCCCTTTTCAGGCAGATAGTAATCCAGAATCACCCCGGCTGCCGGATTCTGGCCTGTGCCGGGAGGCGGTGTCATCCACGATGGAGCAAACGCTTCATATCTCACAGTAGGTTTGGGAGCAAACATGGACACTCCAGCAAACTTGCCTCTGGATTGCTGTAGGATGCTCAGATCGTCCAGTATCCAGAAAGCCCTTCCCGCCGTCGACACCACCAGATCATTGTCGGCTATGGCTATATCCGTGATCGGCACTACAGGCAGATTAAGCTGGAAAAGTTGCCAGTTGGAGCCCCCGTCAATAGACAGGTAAAATCCTCTTTCGGCACCACCATACAGCAGGTCTTTCTGCTTCCGGTCTTCCCTGATTACCCTGATGAAATCATCGGCCCTGACCCCATGGTTTATGGCCACCCAGCTCTTGCCATAGTTTGTGGTTTTATAACACATGTTCGAAAAGTCATTAAACTTGTACCGCGTGGCTGAGAGGTAGGCTGTGCCTTTGTCATGGGGCGAAACCTCTATGCTGTTGATCAGGCATTCAGGCAATCCTGACGGCGTGATGTTCGTCCAGTGGCCGCCACCATCCATGGTGACATGCACCAGGCCGCAGTCGCTGCCTGTATATATGACACCCTTTTCATGAGGTGATTCTATGACATAACTCAGTGTATTATAATTTTCGCCTCCTGCTCCTTCATTGGTGATTGGGGCCCCGCCGAGCTCCTGCTTTAGAGTGTCGTTCCTGGTGAGATCAGGGCTGATAACCGACCAGTTGAGGCCGCCATCCTCAGTTTTGAAAAGAAACTGCCCCCCATGATATATCACGCCGGGATTGTGCGGCGACGCCACGATGGGGGCGTTCCAGTTGTATCTGTATTTCATTTTTTTTGGCTGCATGGCAAGAACATTGGCCGGATACTGTGTGATGTCCTTTGTATGGCCATCTTCGGTATTCAGGACACTGATACCACCCTGATAACAACCGCCATATACCAGTTTAGGGTCTTTGGGGTCAAAGGCCACAAAAGCACTTTCACAGCCGGGACCTGCTATCCAGTCCTTATCTGTGATGCCTATGCCGTTGTTTCTGCTCGCTATGATGACAGACGTGTTGTCTTGCTGCCCTCCATATACCTTGTAAGGAAACTTTTGATCCACGTTGACCCTGTAAAACTGTGCCGTCGGCTGGTTGTTAAGCGATGACCAGGATTTACCGCCGTTAAAAGTAATCTCTCCGCCACCGTCATCTCCCAATATCATGTTTTGGTTGTTGGCAGGATTTATCCACAAGTCATGCGTATCACCGTGGCCTACCCTCACAGGGGCAAATGTTTTCCCCCCATCTACCGACTTTGTCATAGGTGCATTGAGGACATAAACTACATCTTCCTGTACCGGATCGGCAAACACCTCCATATAGTACCACGACCTGGCCGTAATCAATTGATTGTTAGACATCAATTGCCAGCTTTTGCCTGCATTGTCTGACCGGTAAAGGCCTGCCACTGATTTTTCAGCCTCCACGATGGCATATACCCTCTCCGGATTGGCGGGTGATACACATACTCCTGTTTTCCCCATCACTTTTGGCAAACCTTCATTTATCTTTTGCCATGTCTCGCCTCCATCCGTGGATTTCCAGATACCACAGCCTTTGCCGCCGCTTTTTACCTGCCAGGGAAGCCTTATGTGCTCCCACATGGCTGCATACATAATCAGAGGGTTGCTCCTGTCCATGCTCAATGAAGAAGCCCCTGTGGCGGCATCTACATACAGCACTTTTTTCCAGCTTTGTCCTCCGTCCATACTTTTAAAGACCCCTCTTTCTTCTCCGGTGCCATGGGCCGGCCCCTGGGCGGCTACGAATACAATGTCCGGGTTTGCAGGATGGACGATGACATCCGAGATGTGCCTTGTTTTTTCCAGCCCGATATTTTTCCAGGTCTTGCCCGCATCGGTCGACTTGTAAACGCCGTCACCGTAGGTGGTCATCACACCTCTGATGGCATGTTCACCGGTACCTACATAGATGATATTGGGATTGGACTGGCTCACAGCGACGTCTCCTATGCTCGATGTCCTGAAAAATCCATCCGAAATATTTATCCAGTTGAGACCGGCATCCGTCGTCTTCCACAATCCTCCTCCGGCATAGCCGGTGTAATACACCATTGGGTTTCCTGCCACTCCCGACACTGCATTGGACCGACCCCCTCTGAAGGGTCCTATGTTCCTCCACTTCAGCCCCTTAAACACTTCCGCATCTAACTGTGTCTCAACCGCTGCAGTGCCGCTTTTTACCGGTCCTTGTTTATTGGCTTTCTGTGCCATCACACAACCAACACTCATAATTAGCCCGATAAACAAAAATATACCCTTTATCATACTGTATGATTTTTGATATTTATATGAAATCAAACCACCCAACAACCCAACTCGCTAACACGCTAACACGCTAACACGCCAATACACCAACACGCCAATACACCAACACGCCAACACGCCAACTCGCCAACACGCTAACACGCTAACACGCCAACTCGCCAATACGCTAACCAGCCAACACGCCAACTCGCTAACACGCCAAC
>JAKQGD010000466.1 GCA_029573365.1 Bacteroidota bacterium
CACAGGCTTACCCTTAACTAAGACGGTGCCCTCGGATGGCGTCTGTAAAGCAGATATGTACCTGAGCAAGGTGGATTTGCCACAGCCTGACATGCCCAGAATAATCACAAACTGGCCTTGATTGGGTTTGTCTTCAACGATAAAATCGAGGTCTTTAATAATCCAGTTTTTACCTCCATCATAAGTCTGGCCGATACCCCGCAATTCGATGATGTTTGCCATCGATGGCTCATCCCTAAAAACATATGGTACACTCATTTTGAGGCTGTTAATTTTCTGTACAAATTATACAACTGATAGGCAAACAAAAGGATAAAAACTGTATGTATTGTCCACAAGGCATCGCCAAACAGGAAGGAAAGAGGTTTGACCCCGCCCAAAAACGGATAATATTCATTTACCAGAAACAACAAATACAAGCCCAGGAAAATCCAGGTAAAAATAAGGATTCCAAAATCCCAAACAGCATCCACCAGGGTGATGGTTTTGAGCTTTTTACCCCCATCATAACTCTCTCTGGCCTGGTATTTAAAAGGGAAAAACTTTCTGTCAAGGTATGCAAATATCTTATCCTGAAAAATACCCACTATCAGGATTATAATGAGGCAGGCCACAGTGATGTCTACTCTGCCGAGTCTCTGTCCTGCCCTGAATATCAGGGACCCGATGCCACCCTGATCAGCCGAGGTTTCTGCCACAATAATGTACGTCCAGGATATGGCTGTCAGTATACGTATGTCATCCGAAAGCCTCGATAGAACAGCAGGCAGATAAACTGTCCATATGGTCTGAAAATAATTGGCTCCCAGGGTGTGTACCGTTTTGAGATACACCTCGTCTACTTCATCTATACGTTGTATGACAATAGGCAAAAGGTAAATAAAGATACCGAATGCCAGAAAATTGATCTTGGCCTCCACGTAGATGCCGTACCAAAGTATAAAAAGGCCTGTTAGGGCTGTCAACGGTAAAAACCTTACAGCATCTACTATCCTCTGAAATGATCCCCGAAGCAATGGCACCAATCCTATGGCAAAACCGATAGGAATGGCATAAAGTGATGCCTTAATGTATCCGCCCAGATTTAGACCGATAGACCTGCACAGGTTCTGCAGCAGGTTGTTGTCATAGTAAAGGTCCTTGAATGCCCCAAGCACTCTTATGGGGTCAGGGAAAATATTCCTTGGTATTACGGGCATATCCCCGGCGGTCAGCAGATACCACACAAGCAGGATAAACAACAGGCCACCCATATTAAGGATCAGCCTTTGGTTTGGGGTCATATCTCCCCTGAGTTTAACAAGCCATGACAACGACATTCTGCTTACTTATTGGGGCGTGGAAAGAATATAGGCTATTAAAAAAACAGAACCCACCCTGATTTGAGGGCGGGCCCATGATTTATTTTCAGAATATTTTATTCGCCAATTAGCTGAAACTCAGTCCTTCTGTTTTTAGCCTTGCATGCCTCATCAGCATTGGCTTCGCATCCCGGCACGGGCTTGTCGGGACCATTGCCTAAAATTACAAACCTGTTGGCGTTCATTCCATATTGAGACTTGAGATAATCAGCCACAGACCTTGCCCTCTTTTCAGAAAGAGCTACGTTTGAAGCCTTGCTGCCCACATTGTCTGTATTGCCTTCTATCCTGACTTTTACATTGGCAAAGGTTTTGGCTACTTCAGCAAACTGAATATCAATAATGGTTTTGGCATTTTCGTCCAAGGCAAATTTTCCTGAAGGAAAGTTGATGCTTATAGGCTTACTTGCTATGGCAGGAGCTGTTCTTTCAGCTTTTGTGGCGGGGGTAAATTCTTTTGATTTTTCTGCGTCATAGGAAGCTCCTACAAGATTGGACTGAGCTGCAGTCACTGCTCCTGTATAGATTACCGATCTCCAGGATGGCACATCTTCATTGACAGGAAGGTCACCCATATCTTTAAATTTCTTCGCCATTTTCTCGTACAAATCCTGGCCTCTTTGTCCTTTGTAAGCAGAATTCAGACCAAAAAAGTTGACATTGTCACCCTGCCCTGTCCAGTAAACATTGGACATCATGCCCATACCGTCTTCTGGTGTGAGGCCAATGAGCTCAGCGAGATATTTTGCTGCCTTTGAGTGGTTTGCAGTATTACCATTGAGTTCGGCGACACCTTTCATCCAGCCTTCATAAAAGCCATGAATCATGTTTTTCTTCTCATTGATGGTCTTTTCGCTGGCAAACATGATATCGGCTATAATGTGTGATTGCTGCTTGGTCGTGAGCAATATTTTGGAGCCGGGCACATCCTTGGTGGCCAGAATATCGTCAGGGCTCCATACTACTGCTGCGTCAATATCTCCTGATCTGAACTGTTCGGCTGCTTTGAGGTTGTCAGTGGTCTTGATGACAGTTACGTCACTGTATTTGAGGCCTGCGGCCTCCAATGTATTATTGAGGAGGGTTTGTGCTGGTGAAGGAACGGCTACTGCTATTTTTTTACCTTTGAGGTCGTTGGCACTATTGATACCTCTTTTTACAATGATGGCATCCCCACCCCTGGACCAGTCTACCTGCATAAAGGCCATAGGCTTAAATTCATTGATGTCATTTGGCCCTGTATACAGAGGAAAAGCATCTGCTGTCTGTACCAGGACGTCATATTCTCCGGCCATCCAGGCATTCATGGCGTTGATAAGGTCATTTTCTACCTTAAACTCGACTTTGAAGCCGTAGTCCTTAAAAAATCTTGAATTTTCATTGGGTGCTGCACCTTCGTTAAAATAAAGACCGGGAGCATATCCACCCCATGCAACCAATTGTACCCTTAAAGTATTAGGGTCCCTTGGTCCTCCCGTAGGCGTAGTTGCAGATCCCTGACCGGATTGGCCCCCATCAGTTTTTGCCTGCTGGGCCTGATTCTGAAGATCTTTTCCGAACTTGGTATTTTGCAGGAGATATCTACCCCCAAAAAACAAACCCGCCAGTATCAGGAGGGTAATTACTAGTTTTGAAAAACCTGTGAGTCTGGTTGCCATTTTTGTATTGATTTAAAGATTATTCAAATAGATTGTCATACTGGTTTGTGCGTCCCACCTTTTCAGGATGTTTGATGGGAGCATTGATATCTAGCACTTCATTTTCGTCGTTGCTTTTGAGGATGAGCTCCTGTTTTTCGCCGCCCAGCAGGAGAGACACACTTTCGTTTTCCCACTTTTCGAGCATTTTTAATCCTTCTTCTTCAAAAACCCCATTTTGCAGATCGATGCTCTGCATAAAGCTGTTTGACACCTCCATAAACCGCTCCATCTCCCCCACCTTCTGACTGACATCATCAGCTATATTTTCAAGAGCTGCATCAAACATGGCCTTTTTATCAGGATCTCCTTTGATCACCGACATAGCAGACTTCATAGCAGAATTACTGGCAAGGATGGCATTTCGTTCCTGCTCTTTTACCGTTACCTGGTCGGTAACATCTTCTACCAGTATTTCGGAGTTTTCATACATCTTGGCCAGGACGCGGTACAGGACTTCCATTTTTTTGTACAGATCCTCCAGTTTAAAATTGGACTCCTGGAGCCTGCCGGCTTTGCGGCTTTTAAGCAGGACATGTGCCTGTTTGTTGGCCTGGGCAGCCTGACTTGCCATACTTAGATTGGTATCTATCTCCTTTTTATTGTTGAGGATGATTTCCTGCAACTTGTGCATCTGGCCCCTGAGCTGAGCTATTTGCCGGTTCATCCTTGTAAGATTGGACTTCAGGTCCCCGACATAAGACTTGAGGATGGAGATTGGGTCTATTTTTATAAAAAGCCCAGTAATCCACCTCATGGCACTCTTGTAAAAGTAACTGACGAGTGTCCTCATTTTAGAATCAAGAGCCATAAAGACTATGGTACCCAAAACCATAAGGGTGATAAATGCCCCTACCGTGGTAGAAACGAATGCAGCTATGGCTGCCAGGCTTGTGTATGTAAAAAATCCGACTCCAAAAAGTATGGCAGCAAGGAAAAATGCCCCTGTTACCCCTTCAGGTCTGGACCAAAAAGTTCTTTGTTTCAGTTCAGCCATAAGCTAGCTATGGAAATGAGTGTCAAATATAATTAAATTAATGTCACTAGTTTGCAGAAGGTTCATGGGCAGGCTTTATTTACCTATTTTCATCAGATATTGGACTTAATTTTTTCTATATCTGCCGAAATCTGCCCAAAAACCAGATTGTAGGAAGCCACAAAAAGCCCTTTGGTATTTTCTATTTTGACGAGGGCTTGTTCTATTTCGCCCTTGGTTGAATCAAGCAGTTTTCTGGACTCTTCGATCTCCGCTGTCAGCTTCTGTATCATGGCCTGCTTGTCGGCTATGCCTTTTTCCATGGCAGCCATCTGCTCTGACCTGGACTCCACCTGTTTTGCTTTTTGGTTTTGAAGAGCGTCATTAAACTTTTTCTCTTCGCTGCTGAGCACATTGAGATAATATGAAGCACTTTGTATAAGTTTTTCCTTGTCAAGCCCCATGGTCTTGGCCATTTCAAAGGCAGACTTAAACCGCATTGTTTCCTCAGGAATCACCCCTTCCAGTGATCTGACAGAGTTTTTATATTCGAGATAATCAAACCCTTCCTTGTTGTTTGACTCTATGGCTTTGAGCAGAAGGTCTGTAAACTTAGGGTCCGGGGCTGCCCCACTTGTATCCACCGCTCTAGAGCTTACCTCCGGAGATGAGGTTGTTCCGGTGACTTGAGGAGAAGAGGCCGCTTCTGCTGCAGCTTTTTCTGCAGCCGGGTCTTCTACTATAAAAATTGACTTGATTTTCTTAAACATATCTGACGTTGGTATCATAATGATTGATAGTTATTAAAGGTTTGGGGAAGGATTGAGTTCCTGATTTATACTTTTTATCGATAAAAGTCATAATTTAACGGACCACTACCCTGTATTGGCACATGAATTATATCTTTAGTTGTCATGTGGCCTTGCTTTAACATTTTTATCGGGTACAATGGGTTCTTCGGCAATCTGGACAAATTCATTAACATCTTCGATAACGGGCTGACCGGCATTGACCCAGGCTGTATATATCATCGACCCTACGGCGTGTATCGATGCTCTCATTTGGTCCTCTACCATCGATCCCATTGAATTGGTATAGGCATCTGCATATTCAGGACACTGGATGCGGATGGTTCTTCCGAGTCTTTCGTCATAACAATATTGCCTGTCAGCGTCAAATGTCCTGCTGAGCCTTTTTTCCATCTGTAAAACACTGTCGAGATTTGAATGTGATTTGATAATGATGTTCCAGATAAAATCTCGTGGATTTTCTATGTATTCTGCTTTGCCGATAAAAAAATCATACTCCCTTTCTGCAAACAGTTCAGGTATCCGAGACTCCCAAAAGGCATGAATACCAACCTGATCTGTTAGCTGACCGTTGTAATTGGTCGTTGTATGAAGTGGCACGTGTGCATCACTTATATAATGCCCAAACTCTGCAGAAATACGCAAAATAGCGGCTTTGTCCTTGCTTTCAAAGGCCCTCGTGAGTTTGGCCAGCGTAGCCTCCAGGTGGTACGGCACGATGCCGTGCTCTGAAAAATGGTCTTCAATCAGAACGTCTATCTTATTTTGCTGAAAATAGGACGTATTGAACAGCTCATCAAGGTCGTAACCTGAAAGCCTCCATTCGTCTTCATAATAGAGCGGCTTGATTACCTTTTTCCAATATTTTACAAAAATAGGATATGAAAGTGCCAGCCGCACTCCCCCGAAATGGCCCGTGCTAAGGACTACAGAATCTGCGGTGAGCTGCTTATCAAAATACAATGAATCTTTGCCTGCAATAAACCTGATCCTGCAATGTTTGATGATGGCTTCTTCAAAATCCCGAGGAACGTTGGGAAAAGGAATTTTGTCCCATTGATCTATGTCTATGTAGTGTCTAACCCCTTCATGTTTGGTGGCATACCTTCGTTTATCAGGATCCACCGCATGCTCGGTCATGTATTCGATGTTCTTTTTAAAAAAGCCGGTAAGTTCATTGGGCAGGGTAAAGACCGCCATCCTGTTGATTAGACGATGTCCAAAAAAACCCCATGCCGGCTTGTCGCAAAACGAGGTCATAAAGACCAAGGCTAACAAACAGGTCGTAAACAGTACTCTATTGTTCAATCAATAAAATTTTTGGCTAAGATATGACGAAAACACAGAAAATAATTAAAAAAGTCCCCAGGCACCTGAAAAATTTCACAAATTTTAATCCCGGACTCTTGGGATGTGTTAATTTTACACTTGATGAAAATGCGTTTTTTAAAATACCTTCTCGTTTATCTCACCCCTGCTATAGTGGTATTTTCTATACAGCAGGACAATATACTGGCTTATACTTCATTAATCATACTCTTCGGAGTGGTGCCTGTCATAGAATTGTTTACCAAAGGATCCACAGAAAACCTGACCGAAGTAGAAGAAGAAGTAGCCAGGAAAGACATAGCGTACGATTTGTTGCTTTATCTTATGGTACCCATTCAGTATTTGATTCTGGTGGTTTTTTTGCTAAAAACAGCTGATCCAGGCGTACCTTTTTATGCCAGGCTCGGCCAAACGCTGTCGTTTGGTATGGCATGCGGCATTCTCGGCATAAATGCTGCCCACGAGCTCGGCCACCGGAGCACCCGGTACGAAAGGATGATGAGCAAAATGCTGCTGCTGACCACCCAGTATATGCACTTCTATATTGAACACAACAGGGGACATCATAAAAATGTATCAACTGACGAGGATCCCGCCTCCGGCAGAAAAGGAGAAAACGTGTATTCATTTTATATCAGGTCCATCAGGGATAGCTGGATTTCGGCCTGGAAACTGGAAAAGGAGCGTCTGAAAAAACTGGGAAAAAACAATATTTCCCTAAACAACGAAATGCTCATATACCAAATCATTCAGGTGTTATTTCTGCTCGCCATTGCTTTGTTTTTTGGACTGAAATCCCTGGCCTGGTATATGGGAGGTGCTGTGACAGGATTCCTACTACTGGAAACGGTCAATTACATAGAACATTACGGATTACGACGTAAAAAAACGGGAAACAGATACGAACGAACCATGCCGGTACATTCCTGGAATTCAAATCATCCTCTGGGCAGGCTCGTCCTTCTCGAATTATCCAGGCATTCTGACCATCACTACATGGCTTCACGTAAGTATCAGGTCCTTAGACACTTTGACGAAAGCCCTCAAATGCCGACCGGATATCCGGGGATGATGATTCTTTCTCTTTTTCCACCATTGTGGTTTCATATCATGGACCGCAGGATAGAAAATCTTAAGTCTGAAAACAAGGCCAATGATCTTGCCTGATTCGAAGCATGGAAATATATATTTTTCAAAGATGCCCTTGACACCTGCCAGTTTTTGGGCTATTTTTACACAAGATTCTTTTTAACACCTTTTAATTACATGGCAGATCACGGGATCTGCCATTATTTTTAAGACAATGCATGATGAACCTAAAAAAACGTACTGGAGTGTTGAAGAAGCTTCGATACTCATACGCAAATACTGTGCTTTTCAAGAAAGATGCCACAAGGAGGTAAGGCAAAAACTGCTGAACCATGGCATCTATGGCGACCAGCTAGAAGAAACCCTAGCTATGCTTATAACCGGTGGCTTTCTGGATGAAGAACGTTTTGCCAGATCTTTTGCCAGAGGAAAATTCAGAATGAACCAATGGGGAAGGAACAAAATAAAAAACGAACTGAAATTCCGGCAGGTCACTGATTATTGTATCCGTGCCGGGCTTTCAGAAATAGACGAACAAGAATACCGGGAAGTACTGACCAGGTTGCTTTTATCAAAGCTTACGTCACTTTCACGCGAAAAGCCGGCGATTAAGAAACAAAAACTTGTGGCTTATGCTCTCTCCCGTGGTTTTGAATTTGGTGTCATCAGCGATTGTCTTGAAGACGTCAGTCTCTGAACACGTATAAGAAAGAGCTGCCAATTGGCTACCTTTGCCTCAATAAGATTTTTTTCTTGGAAATAAATATATATGGTCACACCTTTGTATTGATGCCGGAAAAGGCACTGTGGTGGCCTGATAAAAAGTGGTTGGTCATTGCGGACCTTCATGTAGGAAAGGTAGAGCATTTCAGAAAAGAAGGAATAGGCGTGCCTGCCCTTGCGGGAATGACCACAGTGCACCGACTAGAGGCTCTCATTCAGACTTTATCGCCCTCCAGGATTATTTTTCTTGGAGACCTTTTCCATAGCCGTGCCAACCAATCAGTTGACTATTTTGAAAAAAGGATCAATTCCTTAAACACAGATGGGCTGGTCCTTATCCAGGGCAACCATGACATCATGGCTGCTGACATTTATTCTTATCTCGGAATCGAGGTCATCCCTTGTTTGCTTATAGACAACATCTTATTGAGTCATGAACCTTTGGATGATATAGACACAGGTATTTTTAACATCTCAGGACATATTCATCCGGGGGTTCGTCTGAAAGGAAGAGGCAGGCAGTCCGCTACCCTTTCCTGTTTTTATTTTAACCGGTCACAAGGCATCCTCCCGGCGTTTGGGTATTTTACCGGCTTGCATATCATCAGCCATGAGGCTGAATCCACAGTCGTGGCTGTAGCGGGAGCGGAGTTAATGCTTGTCAAAGGGGGACTATCACTTTAAAAACAAATTTCAAAACACACACAAATAAAAAAGCTGTTCAGTAAGCCTGCCCTACTCAATGGTAGCCGCATTTTGCTTTCTGAACAGCCTTTTATACTTTTAAAAGTTAATACCTGGAAATCGAATAAAATACTTTGTTTTTACAGGTTATAAACCACCTGTCAGGTTTGCAGTTTTATCCCAGACCAGGATCAGAGGCACATAGCCTTATAGTAGGCATTGTCTCTGTCACAAAGTACCATTCCACATGACTGGGCATTGCCTGCTGACATAAGCAGAATACCTGCTGCATGAGGAGCTGCCATAGAAGTTCCGGACATCGATACATAACCATCATTGAGGCCTGTGGAACAAATAGCTACGCCGGGAGCAAAATAGTCTACTACATTTACACTGTAATTGGAAAAGAAAGCATATTTACCATCGCATGTCATGGCACCAATGGTACGTACATAAGCTCCGTTGGTTCTGGCAGGTGATACCAGAGAAGCATCTCCACCGTTGTTTCCGGCTGCCAGCGTAAACCAGATTCCATTCTTTGATATGTCATAAACAGCATTGTCAAGAATGGCGACCGCAGATGCACCAAGGCTCATGTTTACAACGTCACCAGGTTTTGCCTTCGCCTTAACATAGTCAAGTCCTGCGAGAATGGAAGAGATGGAACCCGCACCATTGTCGTCCATGACTTTTACAGGTACGATTTCAGCACCGGGTGCCACACCTACGACTCCGGTACCGTTGTTGCCTATGGCACCAATGATGCCAGCCACGTGTGTGCCGTGACCATGTCGATC
>JAKQGD010000488.1 GCA_029573365.1 Bacteroidota bacterium
CAGCAGACCAATACAATCATACCGAACTGGCATGCCTGATAGCTTCACGCTGGACCTCACTAAATGAACGGGTCTTCCGTACTACGGGTAAAATGATGGAAAAGTACAACGTAGTGGAAAGCGACGTACCGGGGGGTGGGGGAGAATATCCCGTCCAGGATGGATTCGGGTGGTCAAATGGTGTTTACCTGGCAATGAAAAATTACCTGGCATCAAATCGTTTGTAAGCACTTTTCCGTCAACGGCTGATGACTACTTTTTTTGAATGTAAAGCAGCTCCGTCAGATTTCCAGACGGCGTAATATAGTCCCTCGGCCAATTGTGATATACTAATCAGGGTTGTCTCATCTTCCGCTAATTCTTTGGTCAGCACTTTCTGGCCTGCCGCATTATACAATTCGAGGATGCTAAATTGGGTTTTATCCCCATTAGTATAGACCTGCAAAAAATCATCAGCCGGATTGGGCAAAATATGTCTGGAATTTTCCGACGGCACAATGAGCCGAGCCATTGGACTGTACTTTTCTGTGTCGTCCAAACCTCGTGCCGTTATTCTGACCATGATGTCTGATACAGGTTTCGGAAATGTAAAAGTATATTCCGCATCAGCGGAACCATTGGCGGAAGCCAAAACAATACCCATTTTATTCCATATAGGGCCGCCATCTTCGGATATAAAAATGACGTAATCTTTGATGTCTGACTCCTGGAATACCTGCCATCTGACGACAGCCTGATCCTCCTTTGATTCTGCCTCGATGTCGCCCCACAACAGTGGCAGGACCGATGCTTTGAGGCCTATGCCTGTTTCGTCCTGGCCGTTACACTCGTCATGGATGATGGTGCCTGAGCTTCCCGGGCCGTAGGTATTGTCTATGTCGCTGTCGGTAAATTCGCTGCCATGGTGAGCTACTGTAAAAGTCATGTCCGGTACGGGAGGGCATACCACATAGTAGTTGCCGGCTTTGAGGCTGTCAAACCTGCACACCCCGGACCAGTCAGATTCCTGCGTTTCTACCAAAACTCCCGACTCTTTGTACAAGGATATCTCTACGCCCGACAAGGAGGCCTCGGGATTGTCACGCTGACCATTTTGATTTTCGTCATACCATACCCGTGCAGTAATAAAAGAATTGCAGAAAAATCCACCATTGGTAGAACAGTGATCGCTTCCGCTGAGTGCTTGTATGGTTGAAGTGGTGTTTTGCCCATTGGCATGGGTTATGTCGCTGTCATGGTTGATTAGAACAGACTCGAAAGGATCTACCGCTACAATGTCGAGAGCAGGTTGTATCACAAATTTCAGATAATAATATCCCGGCGACACACAAAATTCATAATATCCGTCGTCGCTGGGTGTTCCCGGCTTGCGTCCCGTGTATTTTACTATTTGCAAAATGGTGTCTTCCGGACGAACAGACCATAACTCTATTTTGATGCCGTTGATGCCATTTTCAAAAAGGTCGAGTGTGTCGTTCTGGTTTTGGTCATAAAATACTGTACCACAAAATCTGGCACATTTGTAAAATCCTGCATCGACGTTTACAATCGCCTGACCTGCCCCGACTGTAATTGTGCCGGTAGTTCCGGGCCCGTACGTTTCGGTGACATCGCTGTTGAGGTCATCACCGGTCTGGAGGATGGTGGGAGAGAATATTGTATCTGTTTTAAATTCAAGATAATACTGGCCGGGAAATATGTTGTTAAAGGAATACGACCCATCAGCTGAGGTCACTGTCTGGCCAATGACAGCAGCATCTGACTGTCTGATAAGTTGTATAAGGACATTGCCTATGCCGGGTTCTCCCGGATTTTGAAATCCGTCATAATTAAGGTCTTCCCATACCCTGTCCCCAATGCTTGCTACTGCTATGATACCGGCATTAAATGTTTGGGTGCCCTGTGTAGTAATCAATGAACAAAGTGTAAAACCATTGGCCTGGGCATGATTGTCCGTTGATGGACTTACGTAGGTAAATTTGTATAGCGGCCCCAGTCCTGAAATATTAAAAAATACCTTGTAGCTACCGGCAGGAAGCCCCATAAACTGGTAGTTGCCATTGGCATCAGAATATACGGCATTTACAAACTGGCCTGAACATGTGGTGAGGAAAACAGGTATATTGGCCATAGGTGGTTCGGAGGCAGAAATAAAGCCATCAAAATTGACGTCATACCAGACATGGCCCGAAACTGACTGTGAAAAAATACGGGTCTGAAAAATTACAGAAATCGAAATCAATAGAATCAGGATACCCTGATTTGCTCTTCTTGGGGTTGTCATTTTATTGGGTTTTGGGTCATGATTCAACTTGAAATTCAAATTAAATCTGCAACAAAATTAATCAAAAAACCCTGAATTTTTCTCCACTGATTTTAGTAAAAATGTATTTATTTTACATTTATTTATTTATAATGCATTACTTCCCAATGTCTGTAATTGTATTATAATTTATATGATAGTTTATATTCTTACGATTCAAAATATTGGCCTGAAAATTGGTTTTAAATAAAAAATTAATGTAATATCAGGTAAATATTACGTAAAAATTGATTAAATATTTTTTTCCATAAAATAGTGGTCTATTCCCACTTCTTTAAACACCTCGCCTCTGGTTTCGTAGCCAAGTTTTTTATAAAATGTGACCGCTGTGTCACGGGCATGCAATTCTATTCTTGAGTATCCTCTGGACCTGGCCAGCACCTCACTTTGTGTTACCAGATACGAACCCACTCCATGAGATTGCAATGAAGGGTCGACTGCTACCTGTCTCATTTTTAAGGTGTGATCGCTGAGCGGCTTTAATATCAGTACGGCTGCAAGGCTGTCATCTCCGGATTTATAACAAGCCACATGAAATGAATCATATTCCTGGGCAATATCCGCAGGGTCAAATTGCATGTTAAGGGGTTTTCTGAGCACCACATCTCTCAGCTTGAGGGCTTCGTCAAATTCTGGTGTGCCAAAATCGATAAGGGTGCAGTAATATCCGGATAGCATCAGGTTTTACTTGATCTCCTTGTATTGCTCGGTGTATCCGGCAAAGATGCCCAGCCCATTGGTGATATTGGAGTATATCTCTGGTGTGTGCGAAAAACTGGAATTGTGATTGGGAGAAATTACAAACTTTTCTACTGTCTTGTAATAATTGTAAAGGTCCTTGCTGACGGTCATCAGTCGCAAATACTTTTTTGAAGCAGTGCCTCCAGGTTGTCCTCCTGAGGTGCCGGAGTTTTCGTCATCCACATTTTTAACCTGCGAACTAAACAGTCCTCCTGTAGAAACGGCGTCGTTTCCAGACTCTGTGCCTACTCCACTGAGGTAACCATTGAGGTTGTTAAACTTGACTATAGACCGTACCAAGTCTTTTGGATTGCCGTTGTAAGCAGTATCCAAAGGGTCTACCTTGCTAGAGGAAACTACATTCCAGATGTAATAATTGGAAGCATTATCCTGGATTTCAAAATTAACTTTGGTGGTAGATTTATCCACTTCGTCAGAGATGATATTGACTACATTTGATTTTTTAGGGGCAATACTTGTGGCCCTGATTTCGTCATATCCATTGACATTGACCACGAGCTCATAAGTTTTGTCCGGCTGTGGCGGGTAGATGTCGGACTGGTAATTGCCATCTTTTGTGTGCCTGAGGATGATCTCTCTTCCGTTGCTTTTTTCTATGACCGAAACACTGGCCTTTGCAATTGAAAAATTGTCAGACCTGTTGTTCAGGATATCTCTCGAAAAACTGAGATTTACTATCCATGGCTGGCCTTCCTTAAAAATGCAATTAACCACCACAGAAGGTTTAAATTCTCCTGCATCCAAAATATAATCCGTCTCACAGGCAGTAAAAAATACGGCCAGAAAAAGGATGATTCCCACCTTGGATTTGTAAAGCAACATAGCCTTGGCTTTTCACTACAAAGTTAAGTAAAAACACTTAATCCTTGTTCGATTCTAACTAGTTTATTTAGCTGTTGCTGAATATTCGGAATATTATTTCTAAAAAGAATTTTATCGTAGAATAATGATGATTTTAGACTGGCCTTTTATCAGGAAAACAAAATTATGTTAAAATTCCATTGTGATATTAAGGGAAGGTGTAAAAGGCAGGATAGAAACCTTGCGAAGATATCTGTTATTAGGCGGCACTGGGTTTTCATAAATATATATATAATAGGCATTGAGTCTGTTATATATGTTATAAATATTTAATTCAAATTTTGTGGTCATTTTTTGCCCTTTGACTTTGTAGCCTGCATTGAGGCTCATCTGGTGGAATGCCGGTAGCCTGTAGTTGTTCCGGCCAGAAGTGTTTAGCAGTTTTATTCCCAAAAGGGAGTTATACTCTTCGGTGGCAAGCGAAAAAGCATTGCCTGTGGTATACACAAAGCCGGCACCTACATGAAAATTATTGCCAGGATGCCACGACAGGCCCGAGTGAAGGTTGACAGTTTTATCATGTCCCGCAGGATAGGGCTGACCTTTGTTGATGCCTGCAAATGTTCGTGTGGTTTTGGACAGGGTAGCCGAAAGCCACCCTCTTAGTTTGCCATCTGTTTTATGGAGCATCCATTCGATGCCGCGGGACTGTCCGCTGCCGCTTAGGACATTTCTCTCCCAGTCCCTGGAGGTGTTGTACACGGGCACAATATTCTGGTCGCTGATGAGAAAATAGAAAAGCTCTATAGGCGAAGTATATTCCAGTGTATTGGCAAAACTTTTTGTGTATGCTCCCATATAGGTATACATGCTTTTAGACAGATTGTAGGTATATCCGGCACTCAGCTGGTCCGCCAGCTCCGGCCTGATCCTCGAGGTCGAAGGAACCCAAAGGCTCGATGGAAGCCCTAGTCCGGTATTTGAAAGCAAGTGGAGAAACTGTGACATCCTCGAATAGGCCATAGTAAACATGTGGTTATTGAATGGGGTCCAGATGGCCTTCAGTCGGGGCTGCAGGCTGGTGTATGGTTGGTTTTCGGTACTGAACACCGATAAATGAATGCCGGCATACAGAAAAAGACTTGTATTCAATTTAAAATTGTCCTCTGCATATATCTGCCATTGTGAGGCACGGATCATGGAGTCTCTGTCTGTTATGTTTGCTTCGTTGCCCTCCAGGATGACGGTACTTTGTTTGACGGTAGGGTTGAATCTTTG
>JAKQGD010000496.1 GCA_029573365.1 Bacteroidota bacterium
GAATTTATTTATACTTTCAGCAAAACTGCCAATTACTATACCCTTAATGCCGGGCTGTTTGCTCAGGGAGCATATAGCTATACAGCATCTGTCAATTACAGCGGCAAAGCTCTTACAGCCACAGGCAGATTTAATGTGGAGTCCGTGCAGCTCGAGCAGTTTGATCTGACCGCCAAACACGGATTGCTAAAGAGCCTGAGCACCAAATTTGGAGGAACCATGGTCTACCCTGATGGTATCCCGGGACTGGCAGATGTATTGATCAACAATGAAAAAATAAAACCCGTTTTGTACGAAAGCAGGAGTACAAAACCCATCATTCACATGAAATGGCTCTTTTTCCTGATTATGGGACTAGTCACACTGGAGTGGTTTTTCAGGAGGTACTTTGGGAGCTATTGACTTTAAGCCGGTTTAAAATTTACGAGAGGGGCTTCAGATAGTAAAATTTGAGGATGTTTGTCTTGCAAATTACTATTTTTGTATTGACATCCATATCAAACCATGCAAAGATACCTTATCCCAGCCATCGTGTGTGTACTCTATATACAGGGCCTTGCTCAGCAGATGGTCATACCTGCAGTCTCCGGAGCTAACGTAGCAGTCAATCGCGGTTCAGAAATATTAACCACAGAAAAATCTGCCACCATTCAGGCAGGGTTACTGCCCACAGACTGGGAAGTTAGCATGATAAACACCGGACCTGTAAGCCATACCACAGTCGTTCATGAGGAAGAGTTCAGCAGGTTGAAGCTGGAAGCAACACAAAGACGGAACCATCATACTACAGGCTCTGATGTGGGCAAGAATATGAGATTACTAAGTGAACCTCCACTGATCAGCCACAATTTCAGGGCCAATGCGAGGGACAACAGTGTGCCATTGGACAATACCATGGCCATTTCAGAAAACGGATTTATCGTTTCCGGCATCAACACCAATGTAGTCTTTACCCAGCCAGACGGCTCCATTACCTTTTCCAGAGGGCTGCAGGATTTTTTCAAACTTCTCAGCCTCGGTACAAGGATGTACGATCCTCGTGTGATCTATGATCCCGAACAAAAGAGGTTTATTTTTATGTGCCTTCACGGTTCCGATCCCGCCAATACCTTCCTGTGTATGGCATTCTCCAAAACGGAGGACCCCAACGGCGAATGGAATTATTACAAGATCGACGGAAATCCCTCAGGGGACAACA
>JAKQGD010000524.1 GCA_029573365.1 Bacteroidota bacterium
AGTTGACAAATTTAACAAATTGACAAATTTAACAAATTGACAAATTGACAAATCGATGATCTGATTGTCTGCTACTGGCTACTGGCCATTGGCTGGGTGATTTGGTTGTTGGTCCCGATAGCTATCGGGATTGGTTGGTTAGGCAGTTGACAAATTTAACAAATCGACAAATTTAACAAATTGACAAATCGATGATCTGATTGTCTGCTACTGGCTGGGTGATTTGGTTGTTGGTCCCGATAGCTATCGGGATTGGTTGGTTAGGCAGTTGACCATTTAACAAATTGACAAATTTAACAAATTGACAAATTGACAAATCGATGATCTGATTGTCTGCTACTGGCTGGGTGATTTGGTTGTTGGTCCCGATAGGTATCGGGATTGGTTGGGTTAGGCAGTTGACAAATTTAACAATTCGACAAAACGACAAATCCACAAATAAAACAAACAGCTAATTATCTTACATTTGCACTCATTTTATATAAAAACCTGTCCGAATGTCAAAACCTTCCTGGTATTATACTGCAATCATAGGGCTGGCCATGCTGGCTTCCTGTAAAACCAATCAAATCACATACACCGCACCACATGATGAGGACCTGCAGGAGGAGCTCCTCGATACCATGGTCATCTCTGATGTGGCTGCTGCCCTGGATTCGATGCCTAAGGAATACAGACCATCAGCGACACTGGAATACGACATCATCCATACCCGGCTGGATCTCAGGTTTGACAGGCAGAAACAGCATGTACTGGGCAAGGCTACCCTGACGGTAACACCTTATTTCAGGCCAATATCACAGGTGGCACTGGATGCAGTTGGGTTTATCATCCATGATGTAAAGGATGCCACCACAGGCAAAGCACTGCAGCATAGCTACGACAACAACAAGCTTACGGTAAGCCTGCCGGATGCTCTCAAAGGCAAGGCCCAGGCCCGCATCGAAATCAACTATACGGCAAGGCCTAACGAAAACAAAGAATCTACAGGCATGGCTATCACGTCTGATAAAGGCCTCTTTTTTATAGATCCCCTGGACCAGGACCCCGATGTGCCATTTCAGATATGGACACAGGGCGAGACCGAAAACAACAGCCGCTGGTTTCCGACCTTCGACAAGCCCAATGAGAGATTTAGTCAGGAGATTCTACTCACTGTAGAAGACAAATATGTGACACTGTCCAATGGAAAATTGATATCTTCTAAAAACAACAATGACGGCACACGCACCGACCACTGGAAGCAGGACAAGCCTCATGCACCGTACCTGGCCATGATCGCCGTGGGTGAGTTTTTTGTACAAAACGGAAGCTGGAATGGCCTTCCACTTATGTATATGGTGGACAAACCCTATGGCCCGTATGCCGAGAAAATCTTTGGCCATACGCCAGAGATGCTTCAGTTTTTTAGCGACAAGCTGGCCTATCCATACCCATGGGATAAGTACGGTCAGGTGGCTGTCAAGGACTTCGTATCGGGAGCGATGGAAAATACCGGTGCCGTAGTGTTTGGTGATTTTGTGCAGAAAACGGACCGTGAGCTCATAGACAATGACAACGACAACATAGTGGCCCATGAGATGATGCACCACTGGTTTGGCGACTTGGTGACCTGCGAATCCTGGTCCAACCTGACGCTCAACGAAGGTTTTGCCAACTATGCCGAGTACCTCTGGAACGAACACAAATACGGTGTGGACAAAGCCGACTACCACAGACTCGAAGAATTGAACGGGTATATGAGCCAGGTGTTTGGCGGTGGTGCGAGGTCACTCATAGACTACCACTACGAAGACAAGGAAAACATGTTTGACGCCCACA
>JAKQGD010000527.1 GCA_029573365.1 Bacteroidota bacterium
AAAACCATAAACTGAAATGGACGCTGAAACAAATGCAGCATTGGCAGGATTGCAGACATCAAAATCTATGGGCATACCTTCGAAGTCGCACACTGAGCAATTAAGTCCTGACACGGGCTCGTAGGAACTGTCTTCCTGCGACATACCACAGGCTATAAGAAAGACACCGTCAGCAGGAATGACTGTACCGACGGGAAGTACCACGGCCCATTCGCCATTGGAGATGACCATGCCGCCGATATTTGTTCCGGCAGGACCCGCCAATTCGACTATGGCGTCGTTGCGGGAATCGATGTTGCCACCGTCACCTCCAAACTCGTTGATTACAACACCGTAATATGGATTGCCCGGGGTACAGTCAGGGGTGTTGGCTCCGGGACACTGTCCGGAAGCAAAAGATACAATACTTAAAAAAGTAAGAGTATAAAGTGTTTTGAGTGTAAAATATATCTTGATATTCATATTCGTTTCTGTTATATATGTTTGGCAATAGTTTTTTAATTTCCGGAAGGGAATGTACCAGTATTGGGAATACACACACAAGTAGCGGGACATATTCCTGGTGCAGTGTTTACCGGAGTCGCTGATATAGAACTGACCAATGGGTCGCATTCACAATTGCATCGTGTAAGTATACTCTGTGCGGGACCATCCTGGTCATAAACAGGCAAAGTAGAGGACCATGTCAGACCTCCATCAGCAGAGTATTGTAATATTGAGCCGGTGGGACAATTGTTGACTGGTGCTGTAATGGTTCCACCTGAAGGATTACATACAGGGAAGTTGCAGACACTGTTGACCACAATGACGCTGTTTGCAACTATGGTACTCAAATCAGGACACATACCTGGGGTGCCTGTGACCGAAATGTCATCTATACCCACCCATTCGTCATTTCCTAGGGCGTTTGTGGTGATGATTCTGATTTGCACCTCGGGCTGATTGTTACAGGCTGCGGGTAAGGTTACATTTACCGGAGTGACCAAAGTAGCCACGGAAGGCCCTGTGGTTGCATCGGCGATAAATCCTGCCGGGACATTGGTAAAAGGTCCGGTATTGCCTATGCGGTACTGAAGTGCCACAGGTTGAATGGCATTGTCCGTGGTTCCGTCAATGTCTCTCACATTGTAAGCAACGACTATGGCAGAGTTGCACATGGTGTTGACTGAAATGATGATGTGAGGTGCATCTGCCGTACCGGATCCCTGCAATGCAATGGTAGGATTTGTGATCTCAAATTCTGCCACTCCACCATTTGTAATATTCGGGTTGGTTTGGTTAGCAATAACATCCACATCATTGGCCAGAGCACTGACACCCAGCAGAATCTGAGGGTCTGTACCGGTAGTCGTTGTCATATCTTGGCCTAAAAAACCTACAATACCCGGTACACCTGACCAGTTGTCATTTGTGGTTATCAGACCTGTGTTGGTCCAGTTTTGGGTAAAGGGAAGTGGTTGTGGGGTCTGGGCACTAATATGGGTCGTAATAATCCATACATATGCCAAAGTAGTAATTAAGACAAGTCTCATCCTCAGGTTGTGTTTATGGTTCTATAATTGCCCGGTTGAAAGGCAAAACAAAGGTAACACCGATCTTCCGAAAATTCTAAAAACTTTATATTAATTTTATAAAAATTTATAAATATAAAAGTCTGATAATGTGTTTATTCAGAGGCTAATGCATTTCATTAAGGCTCTGATTCACTACCAAACTAAAGGGGGCTCACGCTTTGTTTGATCACATTATTTTAAATATTAAAATAAATTATAATTTGTATTATACGATTATATTCTTATTTTATATAATTATATTTCCTGATATAAAAAAATATTTTGCCCATGGAAATAAGTAGCCGGCACTTGTCGATTGTGTATAATTTAAAAACGTTTTAAAAAATAGTGCCGGTGCTGCTAAAAGTAAAAAGGTCCGGGCGGGGAGCCTCGGACCTGCAATTAATAAACCAATCTCATAAAAAAGTTTATAAATAAAGACGAAAATCCAAACTTATGTGCCGACTTAGATCGGTATGTTAGGCCGTTTTTACCGGCATAATTCGTTGGATTCTATTGATTCCAGGTTGAGTGGTTAAAACAGGTCTTTATTCACTTTTTTAATCGGATTTCTTTTAAAACCGGGACCCGCAAACTTTAACATTCCGGGCCCCGCATGTATATCAGTCTACGTTGTTGTACAGATACGAATTATTGGAAATGAACAGGTTGTTGTCATCATCCATATTGACAGTATAATGGCTTTGCTGCTTTCCGGCAGTCTTTGATGTATCATCGAGGACCACATTTCTGCGGGCATAAGCAGGCACATTTTCCATGTCATTGATGATACCCGGATTGTCTAGTGGCTTGCTGTTTGCCTTTCTGAGATACTCCCGGCGTGCGGCATCCTCTTCGCTCCTTTTTTTCTGTTCTTCAGTAAGGTGTTTTTGTCCCGAAACATAGGGATCACCGCCCCTGATGCCGAGCATATCTCTTGTTTTCTGAACATCCTCTACACCAAACTCAATGGTATTGGCGGAAGCCGGTTCATCAAAATCAAAAACAGAATAGTCCTCAACCACTACCTTTTCGTATCTAGAAGATTCGTTTTCGAGGTGTACCTTGATTTTTTCAGGTTCAACCTCCTTTTTTCTGGCACTGCCCTCTCTGAAACCTGTGGCTATGAGCGTGATGACCAGCTTGTCGCCCAGCGAATCGTCCTTGCAGTTGCCCCAGATAAGGTCTGTGCCATACCCGGCTTCTTCTTGGACATGTTCGGTAATTTCGCTTATTTCATCCATGGTAACCTCTTTGGTACCTGATGTGATGTTTAGCAGGATGTGCTGAGCACCCCTAATGTCATTGTCCTCAAGCAACGGAGAATTCAAAGCGGCGTTGATGGCTTTGCGGGCTCTGTCGTCGCCATCTGCAATGGCACTTCCCATGATGGCCACACCACTGTTTCGCATAAC
>JAKQGD010000532.1 GCA_029573365.1 Bacteroidota bacterium
GGTTCTTCATTGCTGCTCAGAGGCATGCTGGCTTTCCAGGAAGACAGAGAGGCTTTCAGGGTGATTCCTGGTGTGTATGGCAATCCTCAGACTTTTGAACCAGTGCTTGATGAAAATGGCAAGACCATATCGAACACTACAGGTGTCACTCCATTCGAGTCCCATTTCACCAAAGGTTTTGGAGCTTATGGTGCAAGCGAAACAAATATCTACGATGCTACAGTTTACAGGTTGAGAGAAATTTCTTTTGGATATAATTTCCCCAAGTCATTCCTTAATAAAACTCCTTTTGGAAACCTGAAATTGTCAGTATCCGGTAGGAACCTTTGGTTTAAGGCACCTAACATGTTGAAGGACCTTAACATGGACCCGGAAGTTTTAGGATTTACCGCCAACAGCAACATTCAGGGAATCGAACTAGGCTCAACACCTACCACAAGGAGGTTTGGAGTCAACCTGTATGCTACATTTTAATTGACTGATTATAAATATTTGAAAAATGAAAATAAAGAATAAATTAACAATGTATCGTTTGGTTTTCCTGGCCATTCTAGGATTTGGGGTGAGCGGTTGCAGCCTTTTTGATCTGAATGTAAATGAAAACCCAAACAACCCGTCATCTGCGGCACCTAACCTTTTGCTGACTAACAGCCAGATAGGCCTGATGACCAACCTGGCAAACAATGAGGGCGATCTTGAGTCATTTATGGGCCTTATGGGTACACAGGCGATTTCAAGGTATGACCTGAATAACAATTCTTATACAGGCTTTTGGGATGGCATGTATTCTGGTTGTCTCAAGGACCTTGAAGGGCTTATAGCTGCCACTCAGGAAAGCCCACATTATCTGGGAATTGCTCAGACATTGAAGGCCATTGGATATGCATCTATGGTTGATATGTGGGGTGATGTACCTTTTTCTGAAGCCAGCAAGGGTGATGCTGTTGATAAAATCATCAATCCAAAATTTGACAAAGACGTTGAAATTTACACTGCTTGTCTGGATCTTGTGGATGCGGCTATAGCCAATTTTGCTAAAGGCAGTCCGGTTAAAGTGGATGGTGACCTTATTTACAATGGTAATATCGCCAGATGGACCTCTGCTGCTAAAACAGTAAAGCTTAAGCTCCTGATGACCGCTCGTAAGGGGATTCCAAATTCTGGCGACGCCATCAAGGCCCTGATCGCCGGTGGCGGACTTATTGCCAGTGAAGCTGAGGATATGATATTCAGATACAGCAAAGATCCTACTTCTGTCAGACACCCATGGTACACAGGAGCTTATACAGGTGGAGAATTTGATTATACTTACATTTGCCATGAGTTTATGGTTGAGTCTCTGATAGAGGAAGACCCACGGTGGCCTTTCCAGTTCAGAAGACAAACTGAAGTAATTCTTGATTCAAACGACCCGACGCAGTTCAATTCACAGCCATGCTCAGGCGGACAGCCATGCATCTATGGATATGTGGTAAACAACGCCAATATTATTAAGCGGCTGTATACTGACAAGGGATTGGCATACGGAGACACCGAAAAGAAATTCCTTGCAGGGATTTTTGGCAGGGACAGGGGTGACGGAGATGGAATTCCTGCTGATGGTGGTTTCAGGACCATTCCAGGCGTTTATCCATGTGGTGGCTATTATGATGTAGCCAAGCCAGGAACTCCGGCTGCCAATGCGGCACAGGGAGCTGGAATTTTCCCATTCCTTACTGGTGTTAATACAAGCTATTACCTGTTAGAGGCCATGCTCGAACTGGGAGCTCCCGGTGATCCAAGGGCCGAGTTTGAAAAAGCCATCAGAAATCACATCGCAAGGGTGGTAAATTTTGGAATGGCAAATGATGCAGCAAATGCCGTGAGGCCGTCTGCTGATGCGATTACAAAATATGTTAACCTATGGCTCGACAGATATGATGCTGCTTCCAGTAATACGGCCAAACTAAACGTTGCTTTGAAGCAATTATGGTATTCAAGCTACGGAAATGGTTTTTAGATTTTCAATGCTTACAGAAGGACAGGACTTCCTACCAATATCCAGGAACATGTAGAAGGTACGCTCAGAGGATTTCCACTTAGACTGCCTTATCCGCAGACTGAGCTAACTCTTAATCCAAATGCAGCAGCCTATAAGGATGTGGCATTCGATAATGCACCAGTATTCTGGGATAAATAATTTTCGTCAATTTTAAATTTCTAAAAAAATGAAGATATTGAAATTAAATAATTATGTATTGTTGGTTGCTGTCCTGTTTATGGTAGCAGGGTGCGAAAAGCCCTATGATCCATATCCAGCTTTTGAGTCTGTACCACATGGCTTTGGTAAATATAAGACTGGAACTCCTACGAGTTTTTTCTTTGGCGACAATGACTCTAAGCTTGAAG
>JAKQGD010000534.1 GCA_029573365.1 Bacteroidota bacterium
GGTGTGGGTGCTTCCAGGGTAAGGGATCTTTTTAAGCAGGCCAGAGAAAAAGCACCCTGCATAGTATTTATCGACGAGATTGACGCCATAGGCCGGGCACGTGGACGCAACGCCATACAAGGGGGCAATGACGAAAGGGAGAACACACTCAATCAGCTCCTGGTAGAAATGGACGGTTTTAGCACGGACAAAGGAGTCATCATGATGGCTGCTACAAACAGGCCTGATATCCTTGATTCGGCTTTGCTAAGACCGGGACGTTTTGACAGGCAAATAAGCATAGACCCACCTGATATTATAGGCCGCGAAGAAATATTTAAGGTGCACCTTAAATCTATTAAAGCTGGACCGGATGTAAATCCTGCCGTGCTTTCAGAAATGACGCCTGGTTTTGCAGGTGCTGACATAGCCAATATATGCAATGAGGCTGCTCTTGTAGCTGCCAGACGAAACAAGTCAGAAGTTGACCTAGACGACTTTAATTACGCTCTCGATAGAGTCATAGGAGGTCTCGAGAAAAAGAACAAACTCATTTCCCCCAAGGAAAAGGAGATCATCGCCTACCACGAAGCAGGACACGCCATATGCGGCTGGTATCTGGAACATGCCAGCCCATTGGTCAAAGTCACCATAGTGCCACGTGGCATGGGTACCCTGGGATATGCCCAGTACCTGCCTAAGGAAGAATACATCATAAGAACAGAGCAATTGCTAGACCGTATGTGCATGACTCTCGGTGGCCGGGCAGCAGAAAAAATCGTCTTTGACAAGATATCTACAGGTGCACAAAACGACCTCGATCAAGTCACAAAAATGGGCTATGGCATGGTCACCATTTATGGCATGAACAAAAAAGTGGGCAATGTATCCTTCTATGCCATGTCGCAAGATCAGTTTTCCAAGCCTTACAGCAACGAAACGGCAAAGCTTATAGACGAAGAGGTACGACTGCTCATCGAAGACCAATACAAAAGAGCTCAGGATCTGCTGACTGAAAAAAGAAATGAACTTAATCTTCTGGCTTCTACCCTGCTGGAAAAAGAAGTACTGCTTAAATCAGACCTCGAAAAACTGATCGGCCCGCGACCTGTACCCGTAGACGAGCTGGCTATTACCAACAATGCCCTGAGGTATGAAATTCCTGATGGATATGAAGATATTCAGGAAATCTAAAATGAAGTTACATGCAGGGTCAAAGCTTATAAGCTTTGCCCTGATATGTATTATAGCTACTCTTGTGGGTTGTTCTGATATAAACACACTGGGCGACTGCAGGCAGGAATTTATGGAAAAATTTAAAATGGTCCCCTTTACGGGCGAGGATCCGGGCTGCAAAAACACGCTGTCGGAGTACGATTTGTTTGGTAAGAAGTTTATAGCTTTGGGAAACCACTGTGCCGATGTGATTTTTGATCCGATAGACTGTGAAGGCAAAAAACTAAACAGACCCGGAAATTTCGCGGAGCAGACCCTGTTTGACCGTTTTGCCAAAGATAAGGGCATCTTCGCTGTGGCTAAATAACACCTGTCAACCCAGCCAGGTATCGTATTTTAAACAGCTCTCACAGACAAAGTTTAATATGTGCCAAATGGTGCCGGCAATGCCAGGCATACAAGGCAGCCACCTCATACAGACGGAAATGTCTCTTGGATTCAGGATGGTGAAAACCTCTGCCCCACTCCTCTTCGGTCATATGTTCCATAAGGTAAAGTAATTTTTCGTGCACGGCTCTGATCATGACCAGAGATGGCTCCACAGGCATGGCATAGTCATACAGCCGGGCATAATCTCCTTCCCTGTATGGCTTGATGATTGGCTCATCTTCGGAGAGTGACCACTTAAATCTGATGAGAGCGTGGGTATGACTGTCACAGATGTGGTGAATAACCTGTCTGGCGGTCCACCCTTCAGGGCGATAAGCGTTTTCCAGCTGCTTTGGATCCATGGAACCGACCAGGGCTTCCAGTTCATCGGGCATGCTGCGAAGTATGCTCATATTGTCTCTGAGCTCAGAAGCAGAAAAGGCCGACGGCATGCTAAACCGGCCTACGGGAAATTTTAAATGTTCCATGATTCTTGTCTTTTGTGTGATTTGTAAATTAAAAAGGCCCTGCATGAGCAAGGCCTTTATGATATCAGGTTCTTCAGGCCTTTCAGGCAGCTGCTTTTTTAACCTTTTTCTTACCTTTCATTGTAGAGGCGTATATCAGTGCCTTCTCCAGGTTAACGACACCGCCTGTTACAGACAGCTTGGAAAAAGCTGTTTTTTCGGTCTTGCTGCCGGGCACCTTTACAGTGTCTGTCAAAGGTGTCACTGACTTAAGGATGGCTTCTTTTACCTGTATTGCTGTGAGGCTCGGGTAAACCGACCTAAGGGTGGCAGCCACGCCCGCCACTACCGGCGAAGCCATGGAGGTACCCTGCAGAGGGGCATAATCATTGTTGGGCATGGTACTGTATATCTTCATACCAGGAGCAAAGAGGTCTACCTCCTTGATGCCATAATTGGAAAAAGGAGCAGGTGCATCTTCGCCCATTTTGTAATTGAGGGCCCCTACTTCGATCCAGTTTTCTGCCCTTTTTGACTTCTTGCACAGGAATCCGGATTTTTTCTCAAAATTGGCATTGGGGTAATTGGTTATCTGATCGTTGTTTTGCCCTGAGTTGCCAGCAGCGTGTACCAGCAGTACATCTTTTTTAGCGGCATATTTGACTGCTTCGTCTACCAGGTTTTTATGTGTCCCAAAACCCTTGCCAAAACTCATATTGATAATCTGTGCTCCATTGTCTACTGCATATCTGATGGCATTAGCCACGTCTTTGTCACGCTCGTCGCCATCTGGCACTGCACGTACAGACATGAGCTTTACATTGGGGGCAACCCCATCCATACCTATTTCATTGTCTCTGACGGCACCGATGATACCTGCTACGTGTGTTCCATGCAGAGGGTCCGGGCCTTCTACATCGCTGTTACCGTAGTATTTTTGCATCGGATCGCTGTAATTGTCTTTAACTATTGTTTTGCGGGGATCAAAATCGGGGTTATATGCAAAATCGATCTTGTTCTGATAAGACTTCTTGTCTTCGTCAATCTCCATAGATACCACTTTTTTAAGGTCCTCGACTGAAGATACACCTACCTGGCCCAGATACTGAGAGGCTATATTTTTGGCCATAGCCATATCCATGTTGGAAGCAGAATCGAGCGAATCGAGATTTGCAAGACTTAGCTCTTTGCCATTGAGTGCAGTGTGAAGCCCGTCAAGGGCCTTCATTACCCTGGTCTCCACAGTGTTCATCTGAGTGAGGCCTGCCCTGGCTTTTTCCAGTTCCTTGTCCACAGTTTCCTTGGCTCTGACAAAGGTATCATACTCTTTTTTCTGGTCTTTGCTCATTGTCGCAGGATTGGCATTTTCGTATTTGTACCTGAGAGCTGAATATACCCTTGTGGCTTCGTATGTATCAGGACCCACATTTTGTCCGTCAGGACCTCCGATAAAATTCCAGCCATGTACGTCATCAACATAGCCGTTTTTATCGTCATCTATACCGTTGCCTGGGATTTCGCCGGGATTGGTCCAGATGTTGTCCATCAGGTCCTCGTGTTCTATGTCTATGCCGGAATCTATCACTGCCACGACAACCGTCTTGGTTTGTTTACCTCTGAGAATTTCAGAGTAGGCCTTCTTCATAGAAATCCCATTGTATCCCTCGCCGGGACTACCGTAATACCAGTCATTTGGCACTTGCATCTGCGAAAAGCCATTGACAAAAAATACCAATAAAACAATTAATACATTAAAAAAAGTCTTCATGTGTTAGGAATTTGAAAAAACATATATATTTTTGCACTATCTGTAAACAAATGATTTTTTAGAGTATTATCAACAAGTGTCAATTTACATCCCTTATAAGAATACTAAACGACATAACTTTAAAGTTATTTAATAGATAAATTGTTGAGTAAAAATAGATTTTTTACCAATATTTTATGAATCAGCCTGAATATTTGTGCATTTTAGAGTATAACTGCGTCTATATCATAATCAACCAAAAACGAGGCCATTTTTTAAACAATTGTCCTGAAAACCGCCAAACAGACATCAAGATTCAAAATTAAGAGATGATTGCATTAAAAAACAGAAGTTTCAGTCTGAAAAATATAGCCTTGCTGGCCGTGCTTGCCGCAAGTCTGGCAGGCAGTGTAAGGACGAGTGCACAATACAGTGAGTTTGGCATAGGTTTGGGGTTTTCCACCTATTGGGGCGACCTCAATGCCCCATCAGTAACGACCAATCTGTTAAATTGTTCGGGGCTGGCGGTACAGGCCCATTACCGAAAGATGATGGGCGACAGGCTGGGCCTGAGAGCTTCAATAGCCTATGGCAGGGTTAAAGGCGAAGACAGACATTCGGACCAGGAATGGCAAAAAATACGAAACCTCAGTTTCAAATCTCCCATCATAGATCTAAGCCTTGCCGGCGAATATTACATTTTTGGATTTAATCCGGAGCCCGGAAACAGTATCATTGCACCGTATGCAACGGCGGGAGTTTCGGTTTTTAGATTTGACCCCAGTACAGAATATCAGGGCAACAGCGTCAGGCTGCAGCCATTGGGCACAGAAGGTCAGGGACTGCCAGGTTATCCCGGAAAGTACAGCCTGACAAATTTTGGCCTGGCGTTTGGCGGTGGTACCAAGATTATACTCACAGAAACCCTCAACATAGGCCTCGAAGTCGTGATCAGGAGGACATTTACCGATTACATCGACGACATCAGTACCAAATATGTCAACTACGACGACCTCAATGCCGGAAACGGCACCCTTGCAGCGAGTTTGGGCAACAGGATGAACGAATATCTGGGCCAGAGCGAGCCGGTACAACTGCCGACCGGAAGCATCAGAGGCAGTGCCAAGGTCAAGGACTATTATATGTTTA
>JAKQGD010000560.1 GCA_029573365.1 Bacteroidota bacterium
CAAAATAACACTGGCGGCTCCTATGGCATCGACAAAAGATTATTTTTATAAAAATGCCGATGCTGATGAAGTGATTTTTATCCACGTAGGCTCCGGTACCCTCAAGACTATGTACGGTGACCTGAGGTTTGAATACGGAGACTATCTCGTCATACCCAGGGGAACAATCTACCAAATGGACTTTGATAACAGTGACAACAGACTGTTTATCGTAGAATCGACCTCGCCTATCGTCACCCCCAAAAGATACCGCAATCAGTTCGGTCAGTTGGAAGAACACTCACCTTATTGTGAGAGGGACATCCGCAAGCCCTCAGTTCTTGAGACCTATGACGAAAGCGGGGATTTCCTCCTGTACATTAAAAAGCAGGACCTGTTGTACCCATACCATTACAAAACACATCCTTTTGATGTCGTGGGTTGGGACGGATTCCTGTATCCTTATGCATTTTCCATCCATGATTTTGAGCCGATAACCGGTCGTGTGCACCTTCCGCCGCCTATACACCAGACTTTTGAGACTGCAGGGTTTGTCATATGTTCGTTTGTACCGAGGCTGTACGATTACCACCCTCTGTCCATACCTGCTCCGTACAATCACAGCAATATCGACAGCGATGAAGTGCTGTATTACGTAGATGGTGACTTTATGAGCCGCAAAAATGTGGAAAAAGGGCAGATTACCCTGCATCCCGGAGGTATACCTCATGGCCCACATCCTGGTACCGTCGAAAAAAGTATTGGTGCCAAAGAAACAAAAGAGCTTGCTGTTATGGTGGACACTTTCAGACCACTGCTCATGACCAATTATGCAGCAGAGATAGAAGACGAAAGTTATGCCTACAGTTGGCTTTCAAAATAAAATCAAATTCTAAACACACTAAAATCTTTATCATATAAATGGATACTTCAACCTTAACCAATACCCAACATACCAAGGATACCTTCCCTATCAATGGCACTGACCATATCGAATTTTATGTAGGAAATGCCCGACAGGCGGCACTGTATTATCAGCATTGTTACGGATTCAGACTTATAGCATACAAAGGACCCGAAACAGGATCCAGAGACGTAGTATCGTATGTGCTCCAGCAGGGAAAAATCAGGTTTGTCATATCTTCTGCCATCAGGCCGGACCATGAAATCCTGAAACATGTAGCCCTCCACGGAGATGGTGTAAAAGTACTGGCACTGTGGGTAGACAATGCCGAAGAAGCGTGGCAAAAAGCGGTAGAAAGAGGGGCAGAAAGTGCTTTCGAACCATATAAAATTGAAGACGAACATGGCTACGTTAAGCTGGCTGCCATCAAGACCTATGGTGAGACCATCCATACACTGGTAGAAAGAACGCATTATAACGGCCCATTCATGCCCGGCTTTGTAGCCAAGTCATCGCCTGTACAGGTAAAATCTCTTGGGTTTAAACATGTAGACCACTGCGTAGGAAATGTAGAACTAGGCCATATGAACAAATGGGTCAGTTTTTACGAGGATGTAATGGGCTTCAAGCTCCTCGTGACGTTTGACGACAAGGACATTTCCACAGAATATTCGGCTCTTATGAGCAAGGTCGTAAGCAATGGAAACGGATACATCAAATTCCCTATAAACGAACCAGCCGATGGCAAGAAAAAATCTCAGATCGAGGAATATCTTGAGTTTTACAAGGGAGCCGGTGTCCAGCACATTGCCATGGAAACCGAAAACATCATAAAAACCGTGCAGGCTCTCAGAGAAAACGGAGTAGAATTCCTGTACGTACCTGATAACTACTACGATACTGTCATGGAGCGTGTAGGCAAAATCGACGAAAGCATCGAAGACCTAAAACGGCTCAACATCCTGGTAGACCGGGATGAAGAAGGTTATTTGCTGCAGATCTTCACTAAGCCGATCCAGGACAGGCCCACCGTATTTTTTGAAATCATAGAAAGGCATGGGGCCACCTCTTTTGGCAAAGGCAACTTTAAGGCCCTCTTTGAAGCCATAGAAAGAGAGCAGGAACTCAGAGGCAATCTCTGATTTTTATAAAAACATAAAGGTTTTTCATAAAGGGAACCGGCTCCGGCCGGTTCTTTTTTTTTTAATCTATTCCATTTTTACAAGTCCGCTGACATTCAGATTTGCTCCGTTTTCTGACTTAAGTATAGAATCAGGATTGCCGCTCAGCATTAGATTAATCAGAGTCAGATTACCGAGGTTTCTGATAAGCGGCCTGGACAAAGTATTGTTGGATTGAATGAAATGCAAATTTTGCAGCGAAACCTGTGCCCCCTGTGCGATGGTAACTGTACCTTTGGATGTGGCAAAGCCTGATCCGTTGAGGTCGGAGGTGATGACGACCTTTTGTGCGTCTGTATCATGCAAACCTATATCTTTGTTTATGACCAGAGGAGACAAAAGTTTAATGGTGTCAACAACAGGCGAAAAAGTAATCACATCACCATCCTGGGCACAGGCCATGATTTGCCGGAGTGTACCCACCCCTTCGTCCGCTTTATTGGTTACTTCCAGGCTGTAAAGCTCGTCAATCTGGCCATCACAATCATCATCTATGCCGTTGCAGATTTCTGTAACGTTGGCATTGGGTTTATTGTCTCTGACTACCATAAATTGTCCGAAAGAATTTACACTGTTGCCTGTACTGAAAGTAACATATGGGTCAGGCAAGTAGGGGCTGTGGCTGTCGCCCAAATCCAGCACAGAACCCCAGGTAGCACCCTCGGCATTAGCCTGTCTTCTGTAATGCATAAAATCAAGATTCTGGCAGCCTCCTGAAATATTGCCGCTTCGGTACCACCTGATGCTGTCTAGCTGTGTAAAAGTCAGATTGGTGCCATAATTGTTGACCACCCAGTAACAGGTCGGCAGGTATGGTGCCGAAGGAGATTGATCGGGAAGTAGATTTATTTTGGATACCACAATTTCTCCATTGGGGTACGTGCCTGAAGCCGGAAAATACATCCTGGCTCCTGCGGGACCAAAGTCCTTGAGCCCACCTGAAGTTATGGTCATTCTGGCAGAAGTGCCACCTCCGGCCGGTACCGTAGAGGGTGTTTTAGTTGCACCTCCGGTCAGGTACACGTGTTTATTTCCTACCTTGTCATAATCGATGGCGGGGTCATCTTCATTAAACTGATAATACGCTATCAGCGAGGCATCATCACCCGGCTTTTTGGTTAGGTGTCTCAGATCTCGTAGTTCGCCGGTGCTTAGTGCCCGGTTGTATATGGCCACTTCGTCTACTTGTCCGTTCATATTCCTGTCTGACCAGTTGCGGTAACTACCGATTCTGAAAGCAGGTATATCGGTGGGCGTCAGCGTAAAACTGTGGGTTGCTGACTGTTCGTTGCAATAGACGGTCACTCCTGTAGGCCTGACTACCATGGCTACAAAACTCCATTGGTCAGATGGCACATTGATGTTGCTGTTCCACCACCACTGACCACCGGGCCAGTGATACGCCAGCTTATTGGAGCCATCCTTAAAGTTAAAACCTGCCGCATTTGCTCCGTCGCCCATGAAGATGGAAGAGTAATCAGGCTGAATGCCATTGGGCCTGACCCAGGCTGTCACTGTCAAAGTGCTTACATTTGTGAGATTAAAATCAGGTACGTATCCATGTTTGTCGCTACCTGCAGCCACCATTGATTTTCCTGGTATAGTGTCGGGCATACATTTGTTAAGTACACTGATCATACCCGGCATGGATTTGGTATCCGATTGCCCTTGAGCATTGGTGATGGTCAGGGAGACATTATAAATACCGGCTGAGGAGTAAATGACTTTGGGGTTTCTCGCAGAGGTGCTACTCACGTATGATGCACCGGGAAAAGACCACTGCCACGTAGCCCCCTCATGTGCCAGTACTGAATAATCGTCAAAAAAAACCGTGTCTCTGGTACACCCTGTTTCTTTGGCTGCAACAGTGGGCATGGCCTGGATCTGCGATGTCTCAAATAGTGGCGACTCCCACACACCAAAACCCCAGCAACCGTTGCGGATTTTGCCATCGCGGTAAAATGGTTTGAGCCTGTTTGTTTCTACGCTTACCGGCAAACCGGTGGCAAAGGGCTGCCAATCAGTATGGCCGTTATTGCGGTAAAATACGCCATAGTTTGTCCCCAGATAAATACCGCCGTCGGTGCCATATTGTGCCATGATGTCCTGAATCTGGACGTTATCCAGGATGGCTGTGGTAAGGTTGGTCCATGATGTGCCTCCGTTGACTGATTTGTATATTTTTTTACCATTGGAGCCATAGGTTACAGCTACCCATATGACATCATGATTTGTATTGCTTACGTCCATTTTGACCCTGTCATTGTTGTTGGGCAGCGGCAGAGGCGTCATAGCTGTCCAGCTCACACCTCCGTCATCGGACCTCCATAGCTTATCGTCGGTACCATCCCACTGTGAGCAGTACATCCTCAAGGGCTGGGACCTGGAGATGCTGATTTCATACACTTTGTTGGAGGCCGTGCCGGGAAACGTGTACAGGGCCAAATAACTTATACCACCGTCGATGCTTTTGTACAGGATATTGTCTTTGCCTATAAATACCGTGTTGTAATAATTGGGGTGAAAAACCATTTCGCTATTGGCATAATAAGCGTAGCTTTCATTGGGCCAGGCACCCACCGAAAGATTATCTACCCCGTTGCCAAAACCAGGTTTGATGACTTTGCCGCCGATGTCAGAAAAATAGGTTTTATTGCCGGGACCAGGGTTGACGTAGCCGGTAGGAGCCTCTCCTCCTCCCAGCCTGTAAGATTTACCCGCAGGAAAAGACTCATGAAGTGCCATGTTGCCATTGTGGTATCTGCCACCCACAAGTAGGTCCGTGTTCCACCCTGATCCAAAACCCCACATATCCGCACCTGAGATTCCGCTCATCCTGGCTTCTATGGTTTGCCCAAAATTATTGGAGTAGTTAAGCCCTCCGTCCGATGCTATCCAAAGATCACTGCCCGAGGCAGCAAGCCATTGAATATCAGGATGTGACCATTGCAAAGTACCGACATAGCCTCCCAGACTACTCCAGGTAGCTCCGCCATCTGTGCTCTTAAACCATGAGGTTCCTCCGGCTATCAGCTGGTTGTCATTGGTGGGATTTACCACGATGGCCATATCGTAAAAGCCCTGATTAAATCCAGTGGTGCCATTGTTTGCCATCAGATTGGTATGGGTAGGAATTACATATGTGCCACCTATCTGATTTAATGGGTTGGTGTTTTGCCAGCTCACTCCTGAGTCATTGCTTACAAAGACTCCGACATAACCATTGAGTGAACCGCCGTTGCCGCAAAGGTAAGCATATATTTTTGAGGTATTGGACGGACAGGTGGCAATAATTGCCCCTGTGACGGATTCTCCGGTTGCCGGTGTCCACCAGCCTGATGCCGCAGTGGTCCAGTTGAGTCCATTGTCAGTGGAGACCATAAATTC
>JAKQGD010000571.1 GCA_029573365.1 Bacteroidota bacterium
CAATTTAACTCCAATCAAGAGAAAAATAAAAATATATAACCGCATGAAAATAAAATTACAATCCATTTAAATCTAAAATAATTTCAAAACTTCAGGAAAATACATTGCCTGAATCCATAAAGACTATGTAAATATTGAATAAAATATTAACAAAATATTACAAAAAGGCTGTATTTTGTTGTCTATTTTGAAATTTTAAAATAAAAATCAATTATCATGGCAGAAACCATGCTTAAACACCCGGAGACAAAAAATTATGTAGGTGGAAAATTTTTATCCACTGCTGGAAAACGCACTATGGAGGTCATCACCCCCCTGACCGGTGATGTTATTTCCAATGTAATTCTATCCGGAAAAGAGGAACTTGACCAGGCGGTAGCTGCAGCAAAAGCTGCCTTTCCGGGCTGGTCATCTACTCCAATAAAAGAAAGGGTTCAGGTTTTTTTCAGATACAAAACATTGCTCGAAAGAGAACTAAAAAACCTGGCTGCACTGGTCCGGGAGGAAAACGGAAAAATCCTCGATGAAGCCATCGCAGAAGTCGAAAAAAGTATAGAACTGACGGAGTTTGCGTGCTCGATGCCCCAGCTGGTTTCCGGTGAGTTGCTTGAAGTGAGCAAAGGTGTTGAATGCAGGATAGAACACAAGCCTTTGGGCGTTGTAGCATCAATTGCACCATTTAACTTTCCGCATATGGTACCCCACTGGACCATCCCCAATGCCCTTGCATTGGGCAACTGCATGATTTTAAAACCATCTGAGCTGGTACCGGTATCGTCACAAAGAATCGCCGAAATGCTCAAGGAGGCAGGCTTACCTGATGGTGTTTTCAACATTGTGAATGGTGACCGCGAGATTGTGGAAGCCATGTGTGACCACCCCGAAATTCAAGCTGTATCTTTTGTAGGTTCCACAAAAGTTGCCAAAATCGTGTACCAAAGGGCTACCGCCAATCTTAAAAGATGTACTGCCCTCGGAGGTGCCAAAAATCACCTGATTGTTATGCCGGATGCCCACCCTGAAATGACAGCCACTAATGTTGCTGCCAGCATGAGCGGGTGTGCAGGACAAAGATGTATGGCAGCTTCTGCTATGGTTGCTGTAGGCGAAATTGACGATATGGTCAGAAGGATTTGTGACGAATCTAAAAAAATAGTTCCGGGCAAAAACCTGGGGAGTGTCATCAGCCGGGCTGCCAAGGAAAGAATAGAACGATACATCAATGAAGCCGAAAAAGCAGGTGCCAAAGTGCTGGTCGACGGCCGCAATTGTGTGGTCGAAGGTCATGAGTCCGGCTACTATGTCGGTCCTACGGTTATTGACTATGTGACGCCGGACATGGCCATAGCAAAGGAAGAAGTCTTTGGGCCTGTACTGGCCATCATAAGAGCAAAAAATCTGGATGAGGCCCTGAGCATCGAAAACAACAGTAATTACGGAAATGCAGCGTCCGTGTTTACCCAAAGCGGTGGTGTAGCTAGACAGGTTATGGAAAGAGCCAGTGCAGGTATGATTGGCGTAAATGTAGGCGTACCCGTACCGCGTGAACCCTTTTCGTTTGGCGGCTGGAACGAAAGCAAATTCGGAGTAAACGACATAACAGGCAAGAGTTCCATAGAATTTTGGACCATGCTTAAAAAGACAACTATCAAATGGAATCCCGAGTCCAGGACAAACTGGATGAGTTGATAATACAAATCATAGAAAATGAATACTTTAGTAAATAAAACCAGAGATAAGGTGATCAGCGAAAATATGGACTATACTTTATTTTCATGGTCAAAACAAAAAGGAATAGCCCCCCTGGCCATCGAAAGAGCCGAAGGTGTGTACCTCTATGATATAGATGGTAAAAGGTATCTGGATTTTTCGTCAGGCCTTATGAACGTAAATATTGGACATGGAAACCAACGGGTTACAAGGGCAGTGATGGAACAAATGCAGCAGGTAAGCTATGTTACTCCCAGTTGCGTGACAGAAGTGAGAGGTGAAGTTGGTAAAAAACTGGCCGACATATGCCCTGGCACGCTTAATAAAACCTTTTTTACAGTGTGCGGTGCCACAGCCATCGAAAATGCCATCAAGCTGGCACGTCTGTATACTGGCAAACATAAGATTATAGCCCGCTACAGGGCGTTTCACGGAGCATCCTACGGTGCCATGACTGCAGGTGGTGATCCCCGAAAACTACCTTCGGACTCACAGCAGGCTCCAAACATTATACACGTAGAAGACCCCTATTGCTATCGATGCCCATGGGGTCAGAATGTTAACACCTGCAAGAGAGAATGTGTCGACCACATAGAAAGGGTAATCCAGTTTGAAGGGCCGGGCAATATCGCTGCTATTTTAATGGAAGGCGAAAGCGGTTCATCGGGTTGTATAAAATATCCGCCTGACTACCTCAGAAAATTGAGAGAGTTGTGCGACAAATACAAGATCCTGCTCATAGCCGATGAAGTCATGAGTGGCTTTGGCAGAACGGGCGAGTGGTTTGGTGTCAATTATCATGGTGTTGTCCCTGACATGATAGCTACGGCCAAAGGAATCACGGCAGGATA
>JAKQGD010000574.1 GCA_029573365.1 Bacteroidota bacterium
CAGATCGAGCATCTGAGACACCACAAAATGTTTTACGAAAAATAATAAATAATATCAAACGATGGCCCTGTTAACAAACGTCCTATTTTCGGTTTTGATTGTGATTATCATGGTACCAGTTTTGAGCAGAATCGCTACACAGATTGGCCTTACAGATAAACCCGGAGGCAGAAAACTGCACAAGCAACCCACGCCGCTGGTAGGAGGTGTAGCCATAGGTGTTTCGCTGCTTATGTGTCTTCTTTTGCAGCCTGCAGGATTCAGCACTTTCACTCAGTTTTATATGATTGTCTCATGCGGGTATGTGCTGCTGATACTGGGCCTCCTCGATGATTACCGCGAGATAAAAGCATCATACAAGCTGCTGGTACAGGTAATCTGTGCTGTTATGATTGTCCGGTCAGGCCTGCATCTGCAATCTTTGTTTGGACTTTTTGGAATAGAAAACATCCCTCTGCAGGTCATGCAGTTGCTCAGCGGCGTCATCATCGTAGGCGTGGTCAATGCATACAACTTGATTGATGGTGTGGACGGACTCAGCGGCATGGTCTCGCTGCTTGCTATGGTTGTCCTCGCGTGGATTGCATATCATTCAGGAGCTGAGCAGCTCGTCTGGTTTTTTGGGATCATGGCAGGATCACTGTCAGGATTTCTCAGGTTTAACCTGGCCCAGAAGAACAAAATTTTTCTGGGAGATGCAGGTAGTCTTTTTCTGGGATTTATCATCGTCTGCAGTAGCATCGCCTTGCTAAACCACAGTTCGTCTAAAAATGATGGGTCAGGTAATGCAGTGCTTGTTTCTCTCATTGGCCTGATGGCAGTTCCGGTATTTGACTCGGTAAGGGTGTACATAGAACGCTACAGAGAGGGGAGGTCCCCTTTTATAGCCGAAAGAAATCACATCCACCACCTCCTTCAGGGATTTGAAATGTCACCCATTAAAATAAGCCTGAGCATTGTACTTTTTTCCATGCTACTGATAGCCACAGCTTTTGTATTTCAGAAATGGATCGAAGTGACATGGGTGGTAATTGCCATATTTTTAATTTTCAGAGTATTGATATTTGTTCTTAATTCCAACAAACATATGCTTATCTGGCAGCAAAAGCTAAAAAGTTTTGAAGAATTATAAAGGTGTTATTATAATTCAGCATTAGGTCAACAACCAGGGCAATAGTAATTGTATCCTGTGGCCTGTTTCTCCGTCATAACCCTGTAGTTTTGCAATTTTACGTTCAAATGAAATTTAAATCGTAACTTTGACCTTGGCCAAGAATTGACAAAAAATGGGCAAAGACAAGGCTTTTTTAATCTTTCTCGTAGAAGATGATCCATGGTATGGACAATTGCTTAAGTATCATCTTTCGATGAATCCTGATTACGACGTGCATTTGTTCAATACAGGCAAGGATTTTCTCCAGCAGCTGCACAGACAGCCTGATGTGGTTTGTATAGATTATGGTCTGCCTGATATACAGGGCGACAAGTTGTTAAAGGAAGTACTTCAATTTAACAATCAGATTCCGGTAGTGATTATTTCCGGCCAGGAAGAGATTTCTGTGGCTGTGGACCTTCTTAAATCAGGTGCCAGGGATTACATCATCAAAGATACCCACACCAAGGATATGCTTTGGAGGTCCATCCTCAATATCCGTGAAAATACAGGCCTGAAACAACAGGTGGAAGAACTCAAGGTGGAACTGGAACGAAAGTACGACTTTGAAAATTCCATCATCGGCCAGAGCGATTCGATCAAAGGAACTTTCAGGCTGCTCGAAAAAGCCATTTCCTCAAACATCAACGTGTCTATCACAGGCGAAACCGGAACAGGTAAAGAACTGGTAGCCAAGGCCATTCACTACAACAGTGACAGAAAGAAAAAACCGTTTGTAGCCGTAAACATGGCTGCCATACCCAGAGAACTCGTCGAAAGTGAACTTTTTGGTCATGAAAAAGGGGCATTTACCGGTGCCATGACCCAAAAGACTGGAAAGTTTGAAGAAGCAAATGGAGGTACTCTTTTTTTGGATGAAATCGGCGAACTCGACTTAAATATCCAAAGCAAAATACTAAGAGCACTGCAGGAACGTGAGGTGACAAAAGTAGGTTCAAACCAGGGAACAAAAATCGATATCAGGCTTGTAACAGCCACTCATAAAGATCTCGGCGAAGAAGTTAAAAAGGGCAATTTCAGGGAGGACCTTTATTTTAGAATAATAGGCTTGCCGGTAGAGTTGCCACCTCTGAGGTTCCGTGATAAGGACATCCTTATCTTGGCAAAACATTTTATAGATTTGTATGCCCGGGACAACAAAGTCAAGGCTCCTTCTTTGAGCGGAGATGCCAGGACCAAGTTGATGAAGTACAACTACCCGGGCAATGTGAGGGAACTCAAAGCTGTGTTGGATTTGGCTTGTGTTATGTGTGACGGAAATGAGATCATGGCCGAAGACATTACTTTTCACAGCCTCAAGTCCGGCCAGGGTGATTTTACCCTTACGGAAAAAACACTCAAGGAATATACGGCTGATATAGTTACTTTTTTCTTAAAAAAGTACAACAATGATGTGATGGAGGTGGCTAAAAAACTTGATATAGGTAAATCGACGATATACAATATGCTTAAAGCTGGTGAAATTAAGAATGTCTGAGTTTATTCGCACCCGGACCCGTCAGGTCCCATTCTGACCCAAGGCAATCTTAATACCGTTTGATATAAAGGACTTTTAAATTTAAACATAATTGAATGAAGATTCAACAATACCTTATCGCTCGTGGCGAAAGTTTTTCGCCCGCAGATAAAAGCGGGGCGGACCTTGTCCTGGCTTTTGGCAGCAAAGAAATGCTTGCTGACTATGCTGTTATTGACCAGATTGCGGCCTCATACCCCGAGGCAGCAAAGGTATATTGTTCATCCGCCGGGGAGATCTATAAAAATGAAGTGCTTGATGACACCATATCTCTGACAGCTATAAAATTTGACAAGACCATACTCAAATCCAGTAGTATCAATATCCGCGATTTTAAGGACAGCTACAGCTCAGGCCAGGCTTTGATAGGCGGCCTTAATGGAGATGGGCTCAGGCATGTACTCGTATTTTCTGACGGAGCTCTGGTCAATGGCAGTGAACTGGTCAGAGGCATGATGAGTGTTACTCCTGAAAACGTCACTGTAACCGGTGGACTTGCAGGTGATGCAGCGAGGTTTGAAAGCACACTTACGGGTCTGAATGGGTATCCCGGACATGGTAATATCATAGGCATAGGATTTTACGGTGCCCATCTAAGGATATCTCACGGCTCTTACGGAGGTTGGGATTCTTTTGGTCTGGAAAAAACAGTCACAAAGTCTAACGCCAATGTTTTGTTCGAAATCGATGGGAAAAATGCACTGCAGTCCTACAAAAATTATCTTGGCAAATATGCTGAGGAGCTGCCCGGTTCGGCATTGCTTTTTCCACTGGCAGTAACCCTGGAAGAAAGCGGCGAGACCGTCGTGCGGACCATACTTTCTATCAATGAGAATGACCAGAGTATGGTTTTCGCAGGCGACCTGCCTGTGGGCAGCAAAGTGAGGTTTATGAAAGCCAATTTTGACAGGCTTATAGATGCAGCGAGTCTCGCAGCAAGAACCTCGCTTACTTCTATTCACGATATGAACCCCCAACTGGCCATATTGATCAGCTGTGTTGGTAGAAAACTGATACTTTCTTCCCGCATAGAAGAAGAAGTGGAGGCAGTAAGAGATATTTTGGGAACTAAAACCGCAATAACAGGCTTTTATTCCTATGGCGAAATTTCGCCTGTAAACGAATCCGCCAGATGCGAACTGCACAACCAGACCATGACAATTACCTGCTTTGAAGAAGCCTGAAGCAATCATGGATTGCCGGCATAAAACCTGTAATCAAAAATGTATCATAAATTACTAAGCAGACAATTAGATAAATACCTTGCCCATATTCCGGAAGACCTGCCGGGCCTGGAGCAGTTTTTAACGCATGTCAACAACTCCTATGTTGCTTTCGAAAGGGACAAGGAACTGTCAGACCATGCCTTTTCGGTGAGCGAACAAGAATTTCAAGATGTAAACTTCAATCTCAAGGAGCAACATGGAATCAGAGAGCAAGCAATCTCGAGGCTGAGAGAAATTGTCAGACAGTTTGGTTTTTCAGAAGAAATTCACCCTGATACTGACAAAGATGACATTATTATCATTTCCGATTTTATCAAGGAGCAGGTCGCCCGAAATAAAAAGACTGAAAAATCTCTCCTGCATACGGTTAATCTCATGCAGACACTACTCGCAAATCTGCAGTCAGGTATCCTGGTGGAAGACGAAAACAGAAAAATCCTTTTTACCAACAAAACTTTTTGCAAACTTTTACAACTGCCTGGTACTCCGGACCAAATGATAGGTTCGGATTGCTCAGAAACGGCTGATAAATGTAAAGATCTGTTTGCTGAGCCTGAAGCATTTGTCGAAGGCGTACATACACTTCTGAAAGACAAAAAAGCTGTCTATCACCAACGCCTGGATCTTGTCGGGGGTACCATTCTGGAAAGGGATTATGTGCCCATCATCATGGATGGAAAATACAGGGGACATCTTTGGCAATATATTGATGTAACCACCCGCGAACAAAATCTGCAAGCCCTCAGCCAAAGGGAAGAAATGAACAGGTTGATCATGGAATCAGCCCTTGATGCCATTTTGATTCTGGATGGCAATGGAGAAATCATATCATGGAATCCGTCCGCAGAAAGGATTTTTGGATTTGGAAGGGATGAGGTCATCGGTAAAAGTTTGTCGGAAGTTATAGTTCCGGAATCATTAAGGTCTAGCCATGTGGCCGGTATGAAGAGATTCAGAGAGTCAAAACAAAGCCGCATTCTTAATCAGCTTTTAGAACTCCCTGCACTAAATAAAAAAGGTGAGGAATTTCCTATAGAAATATACATTATCACATTTGAACAGGAAGGCAGGGATTACTATTGCGGATTTATAAAGGACATTTCAGACAGGAAAACCAATGAAATAAAACTAAGAAAACAGGAAGAAAAATACCGCAACATCATAGCCAACATTAATCTGGGTTTATTGGAAGTCAATCCGGATGAAACCATCGCCTACGCCAATCAAAGTTTTACAGATATTTCAGGATATACGGCCCAGGAACTTGTAGGGCAGAAAACATCCCTTTTTCTTGATGCCGATGCCAAAGAATTGATAGAAAGAAAGTCAAAGTCAAGAGAAAAAGGCAATGTAGATTCCTATGAACTTCAGGTAAGACATAAAAATGGTGATTTGCGTTGGTGGTATATTGCAGGATCACCCAATTACAACGACCAGAATGAATACATAGGTACCATCGGAGTTCATCTGGATATTACCAATCAGAAACATTTGGAACAAGACCTCAAAATAGCCAAGGAGGCAGCAGAAGATGCTTCAAGAGCCAAAGAAATTTTTCTGGCCAATATGAGCCATGAAATCAGGACTCCGCTCAATGCCATCATAGGTATGATCAGGGAACTGGGAAGAGAAAACCTGACTCCTCAGCAGCAACTCTACCTTTCGCACAGCGAAACTGCGGCCAGACACCTCCTTAATATTCTTAACAACGTCCTGGATATATCCAAGATCGAAGCCGGCGAATTTGCACTGGATATAAAGGAATTCAGCCTTTCATCGCTTATAAGCCACGTCAAAAGTATCCTCCAAAGCAAGGTGCAGGAAAAAGGCCTGCGGTTCAATGTGCTCATTTCTCCTGACCTCTCCCCATGTCATCTGGGCGACAGTACCAGGATCAGACAGATCCTCATTAACCTCATAGGCAATTCCATCAAGTTTACCGACGAAGGCAAGATATCCCTCATAGTTGATGTACTTGAAGAGTCGGCTCACAGTCAGAAAATTAAATTTATCATTTCTGATACCGGCGTGGGTATGAGCAGAGAATTTCTTGGAAGGCTATTCAGTAAGTTTTCTCAGGAAGATGCCAATAAAAACCGCAAGCATGAAGGCACGGGCCTGGGTATGGCCATCACTCAGGAAATGGTGCAGCTCATGCACGGAACCATCCATGTGGATAGCGTCAAGAATGAAGGAACCTCTGTGGAAATAGTCATGGATCTACCTGTCGGTGATCCCTCAAGGCTTTATTCAGGTCTGTCCAGTGAGACACAGCAAGACCTGCATGGAGTACACGTGCTTCTGGTTGAGGACAACGATATGAACAGGTACATTGCAGGTCAGAGTCTGAAGCATTTCGGTTGTGTGGTCACCGAAGCCTTTAACGGCAAAGATGCCATCGATAAGCTCAACCGTGGCAGTTTTGATGTCATCCTCATGGATATACAAATGCCGGTCATGGATGGCGTAGAAGCAACACTTTATATTAGGGAACATATTTCTAATAACATCCCTATTGTGGCTCTTACGGCCAATGCCTTTAAAAAGGATATCGACCAGTACATGGCTTCCGGTATGAATGATTATGTCACCAAACCCTTTGAAGAAGTCGTGCTCTACAATGCACTGATAAGCAACGTTTCAGTCAGACACGCTGACCCCAACACAAGACCTGCAGATCCGCCGATGTATGACCTGGCTCGCCTCGTGGAAATAAGCCGTGGCGATCAGTCATTTATACACCAGATGGTAAGAATTTTTGTCGATCAGACACCGGCAGCACTCTCAGACATGAAAACTGCCCTGGAGCAGGGTGATTATTTACTGGTAGCAAGTTTAGCCCACAAGCTTAAACCTGGCATCGACAACCTGGGTATTCTGGCCATCTCCCCTCTGATCAGGGACATAGAGAATACCGCCAGAGACAATAATCCCGATGTGGCCTTACTTGCAGACATGATTTACAGGTTTGATGCACTGACTAATCATGTCATACTTTCTTTCAGGAAAGATTTTGACCTGACCTAATCCCGGATATCCATAATTGTAACCAGATTTTTCATAATTGAGGAGTCCCGGTTATCATACTAAGCCTATCCACCAGTGTCTCATCTGGGTTGGCTCTGCACTTTAACTCATTTGGCACAACAGTTAAAAACATCCCTGCGATGTACTCTTTTTAAAGACCTTCAAAGTTTTTTCTAATTTCCAGAATGTTTTTCCATAATCTGGAAAAAAAATTCACACCAAATTTTTTAACTAATTGATAATCAAGTATCTGTGTTTTGGCACGATCGGTGGTTATATATATGAAAATTTTGGTATGAAAGTTTTATTAAACATAATGGTTTTTTTACTTGTGGCTGTTCAGTCATTTGCTCAAAACTGCCCTTATATCGATTTCAGAAATAATGGCAATGGACAACCAAACAGTTGCCCCAATGTCAGTGGCACCCCGATGGCCTCAAACTTTGACGGAACACCTTATGCCACAGCGTTTGTTGGAATGGCAAAGACCGGTAACATCAGGTTTGTCTTTACCGGCAACATAACCGCTCCTCCAGCCATCAAAAGGATCTGGATAGGAAGCACTCTTTCCAGTGTGGTGGCAGGCCCTGCATCTGTGCCTGAGCTTGTTAATGGCAATTCCAGAGTAAACTACTGTTTCTACAATCAGAACCTTCCGGCTTCTGGTTTTTACACCATCGAGTTTGTAAATCCTCAGACCGACGAAATATTTTCAGTATGCGGATTTAGCGGCTCATCAAATGCACCCGCCAATCCTCCGGTCATACTTGCACAGCCTGTATCACAGTCAGTTTGTTCCGGAAATACACTCACGTTATCAGTGGCGGCTCAGGCTGCATATGGAGGTGCCCTGACCTATCAATGGAGGAAAAACGGTGTTGACATAAGCGGTGCCACAGCTTCAACCTACATTAAGTCAGGTGTGACCTCAGCAGATGCCGGTACATATACCTGCCTTGTCAGCGAGACCGGGGGCACTTTTATCCTTTCGCAAGCTGCTAATGTAACGGTAATCAACTGTTCCTCAAACACATACATGGACGCCTGCGGATCGGGCCAGCTAACAACCATGCAGACCAACAGCTGGTCTTCTGCCTGGGTGGATTATTACAATGACGGCTGGGAAGACCTGTACGTATGCGACAAATCCGAAAATGTCGCCAACCACCTGTATAAAAACAACGGTAGCAGCAATTTTCAGCTTGTTACTGCCAGCCAGCTTTCTTCTGTGATCTCCAAGTCGGTCAACAGCACCTGGGGAGATTACAACAGAGACGGCCTTAAGGACGTATATATCACCAATGCCACAGGAAACCCTGGCTTCCTGTATAAAAATCTGGGAGGAGGCAACTTCCAGCGTATGAGCAATACAGGGCTGGATACAGACCCTCAGTATGCCCATGGTGCTGCCTGGTGCGACTTTGACAAGGACGGTTACCAGGATCTCATAGTAACTAACTTTTTCGAAACCCGTTTTCACCAGCTCTATAAAAATAACGGCAACGGCACCTTCTCTCCCGTCGAAGATACGCCGGTAAGCCTGGAGTCAAACCGGTCCATGGCACCCATACTGTGTGACTATGATAACGATGGCCTTACGGACATCTTCATTCCCAACGGCAACAACAAGCCCAACAGCCTTTTCAGAAACCTCGGCAACTTTAGATTCAGCAAAGAAAATGCAGGAACTGTTACCTCAGATGCCTTCAACTCTGTAGGTGCAGCTTGGGGCGATTATAACAGTGACGGTTGGATGGACCTCTTTGTTACCAACGCCTCCGGTCAAAACAACAACCTGTACAGAAACAACGGCAATGGTACTTTTTCTTCCGTCACCGGTGTACCTATGGTATCTGATGGAGGTCACAGTCATGGAGCCAACTGGATAGACATAGACAACGATTCAGACCTGGACCTATTTGTGACCAATGATCAGGGCCCTAATTTTCTGTATATAAATCAAGGCAACGGCAGTTTTTTACGTGTTATGAATGAAGCCATTGCAACAAATCTGGGACTCGACTACGGTCAGGCGTGGGCAGACCACAACAAGGACGGATGGCTCGATGTCATGATCAGTTCGCACAGCAATCAGACGGACCATCTCTATTGCGGTAAGCCCAATGGCAAACACTGGATAAACATCAGGCTCGTGGGTGTAGTAAGCAACCCGGAGGCCATAGGTGCACGCATCAGAGTTTTTGCCGGCGGCAAATGGCAGTACAGGCAAAATCACCCTATTTCAGGGTTTGGAAGCCAGAACAGTTTCAGACAACATTTTGGCCTCGACCAGTCCTAAACTATAGATATCATCGAGGTAAGCTGGCCTTCAGGATACAAACAAACAGTAACCAATATCCAGGCAGACCTGTTTATTACCCTCACAGAAGAACAAGCAAACGAATTGTCAGGATTTGCATTCAGCGATGACAATGGCAACTGTATCTGGGATGAAGGTGAAGCTAAAATTGAAGGGGTAAGCTTCACGATCACGCCAGGAGAAACCAGGTTTGCTTCAGGCGTAGACGGCACCTACAGCCAGAGACTTGCTGCAGGGAACTATTCCATACTCATGGACAGTCATGAATACTGGGAGATGGTCTGCCAGGTCAATGTTAGCGTAACCGGTACCAACAACAATTATAACCAAAACCTGCCTCTGCGTAAAAAACAAAATGGCTATGACCTACAGGTGACCTCAGGTGTAACAGCATGGAGACGTGGTTTTGCCAATGAATCTGTGGTTCAGGCCAGCAATACCGGTACATCAGATGCCATAAATGCAAAAATAGAAGTGACATACCCAGACGGTGTGGACCTCAAGTCTGCAAGCATTCCATGGGATGAAGTTATCGGCAACACCTACATCTGGTACATCGATACATTCAAAACCGGCGAATCCCTGACCATATATCTTCAGGACTCGGTTACGACCGATGTGTCCATCAATGACGAACTCACACTATCATCTAATATTATCGCCGATGGCACCGATGTCAAAATGTCCAACAATACCTATGCTCAGACGGTGGTCATAGTAGGGGCCATCGACCCCAATGACATCCTCGTAACACCCAAAGGCAAGGGCAGCCAGGGCTTTATAGACGGTAACCAGCTTCTTAGGTACCATATCAGATTTCAGAATGTAGGGACTTACAAGGCTTCCAGAGTTGTTCTTGAAAACAAATTGTCGCAGTTCCTTGACATTGCTACCTTCAGGATTGAATCAGTTAGTCATCCGGGATTCAGCTATGTAATAAACCAAGACGGACTCCTCACGGTGAAGTTTAACCAGATCGAGCTTCCCGATAGCACGACAAACGAAGTGGCAAGCCACGGATTTTTTATCTACACCATTGTGCCAAAGAAAACAGCCAAAGGAGGGAGCAGGATAGAAAACAACGTATTTATTACATTTGATTACGAAGACCCACTTCTCAGCAATACGGTGGTCAATACCATCAGATATACCGGCAAACCTGAAGTGAGTGATATGATCATATTTCCAAATCCGGCTGTGAGCGACATCTCTGTGATTGCCGACAACATCACTTCCGACAAAGCTCCGGTAATCAGGTCTCTAAGAATCTTAAGTACTGACGGCAGGGTCATCAGAGAGATATCAAACAGTGAAGAACTGCTGATCCAGGTGCAGGTGTCGGACCTCGCCCCCGGCTTGTATTCTGTTCTCGGTTCTGACGAAGGCGGCACCATCTATCAGGGTAAGTTTATCAAACTTTAAATAGATAATTGACAGGGAGTTTGCCGCCGGATGGTGACATCCGGTGGCTTTATACTCCTGCCATTATAAAGTAACATAGTCAGGCTCTTATATTCGGAATCACTAAAGTGTGGTTCACCACACGAGGTGTGAACGAAATTTGTCAATACGGGTTTTTTTGCCACCGGGTAAAAGTATTCGGTGGCATTTTTTCTTGATAAATATTTTTAGTAAATATTGACAACTAAAAATTTTGTATTAATTTTGATAAAATTCCCGTATTTTAAAGAACCAATTGTAAAGGCACTTGTTTGACATTGCCCTATCAAACTATTTACTCAGAATGTCTGAAATAAAATTTTGTCAATACGGGTTTTTTGCCACCGGGTAGCAATATTCGGTGGCTTTTT
>JAKQGD010000584.1 GCA_029573365.1 Bacteroidota bacterium
TTTCTATGGCAGCAAACTTAAACATTTCGTCCTCATTAATCAGGGTAATGGCCACACCTGTTGCATCGGCCCTTGCTGTTCTGCCTATGCGGTGCACATAGTCCTCTCCATCTCCGGGTACATTGTAATTGATCACCAGACTTATGTCTTTGATGTCTATACCTCTGGATAAAACGTCCGTAGCTACCAGCACTCTTGTCTGCTTTGCCCTGAACCGGTTGAGTATTTCTTCTCTCTGGGCCTGCTCCAAATCCGACGAAATACCCTCCACGGTATATCCTTTGCCTGAAAGGCCCCGTGTGATTTCGTTTACGGCCTTTTTTGTTGATGAGAAGACGATGATACTGTCGTAGTCCGGTTTGTTTTTTATTATTTCGTTGATGAGTCGGGTCTTGAAGGGGTCATTGACCAGATAAGCTTCCTGGAGGACTCTTTCAGATGGCTTTGCCACCGCAATCGTAACCTCAAAGGGGTCTACCAGATTTTTCCTGGCCAGTTCCCTCATTTTGGGCGGCATCGTGGCACTAAACATCAGAGTCTGCCTTTGTTTTGGCAGGGTGGCTATGATCTTCATGATATCGTCATAAAATCCCATATCAAGCATGCGGTCCGCTTCGTCAAGGATGAGGTGGCGGATTTTGCTGAACTTGACATTGCCCATGTTTATGTGGCTAATGAGCTTACCGGGCGTGGCTATGATAACGTCTGCTGAGGTCAGTGCTTTTTTCTGGGTTTCCCATTCGCTGCCGCTGCCACCTCCGTATATGGCCAGCGACGAAATAGGGATAAAGTATGCAAAGCCCTGTATCTGCTGGTCTATCTGGATGGCCAGCTCTCGAGTTGGCACGATTACAAGCGTGGAAGTGCCATCGTGCGGTTCTACTGCCAGCTGATGTAATAACGGAAGCATAAATGCTGCTGTCTTTCCCGTACCGGTCTGTGCACAGGCTATCAGGTCTTTGCCATTCAGGATCTGGGGTATGGCCATCTCCTGGATCGGTGTAGCCTTTTCAAACCCCATGTATGAAATGGCATTCACAATCCTTTCGTCCAACCCAAATTCACTAAAAGTCATATGTGTATTTTAACCTTGCTTTTAAGACTTATATTATAAAAATGCAAATGTAAAAAATATTGTCTGTAAATTGTATATACTTTTAGCTTTATCAGAAATTTTAGTTTTAGGGTACGAGCATCCTATTTTGCCGAAAGGCAAATTTAAAATTATCTTATTTTTGCGGATTGACCTTCTTAAAAATCAGATTTTGACAGAAAAAGGCAGACTTATAGAGTTGCTGTATGATGAAGACCTGGTGCAGGCCGGGGAGCAGCTGTATGATGGAGGGGCCGTCCATGACATTTCAAAGCTGGAGGCCAACCTGTTTATTGCCCGTGTCAGAGATGGGAAAATGTATGAAGTAGAGGTACAATCTCCGTTTGCCAAAAAACAGAAAACTTCATGCGAATGCACATTTTTTGCCCAGAATAAGGTTTGCAGGCATGTTGTGGCTCTGTTGTTTGCACTCAGGAATGCTGTGTCAGACCAGCCATCTGCAGCCGAAAAAACCGGTAAGCCAAAAGCCCCGGCCAAACCGATATCCCTTAATGTAGCACATATCCTGGACGAAATATCTCATGAAGAACTGGTATCCTTTGTCAGAAACTATGCCCGCAACGATAAAAAATTTGCCACCCAGCTAAAGGTCAATTTTGCCAGGAAGATAGATTTGGTGGACAATGTGGACAAATACCGAAACCTGCTCAATAGTCTTGTCAAACCACATACAGGCCAGGCCTCCAAGGCCAATGCTTCCGAAATCAGAGGTGCTGCCCTGGTATTGGAGGAGTTTGCTGACCAGATCAGTGATTGTATTGCCCTCAGGCAGTTTAGAGAGGCGTTTGATATACTCAACAGTGCCTTTGCCAAGCTCGAATATATAAGGCATCACTATGCAGCACAATCGGATAATCTGGCATCACTGGGCGTCACGTATCACCGAATCACAAAAGAACTCCTGGCGGAAAAATTACCTCCGGAGCTGCGTGCAGAAATCAGAGAATATTTGCTGGATCTGGCACTCAGGTCATACTACCATTACCGTAGCATCCATCTCAACCTGCTTTCGATCTTGGCAGCCGAACTCAAAAATAATGAAAAATCAGGCATCATCGACAGAGCTCATGAACTGTCACAAGGGAGGCAGGGCGAGGAGAGGGCTTTACTCATGGCCATATATTTTAGTCTGCATGGTAGGTATGGCAGATCAGAGGCGGATTTGGTAAAAAAATCATCTGTAAGTCTGGTTAGGATTTGCGATCATTTGCTGGAGGCAGGAGATGACGCTCTGGCCCTCAAAATGCTGAGCCATGCCTATGACCCCAGACACCACGACAAGGACATAGCCGCCAGGCTCATATTCCTGTATGTCAGACTCAACGACCATACGAGGCTGGAGGAAATTGCAGTCAGGGCTTACCAAAGTTCTGCTGATATCAAATACATGGATATCCTTAAGCGGGAAATAAGTACGGAGACCTATGCCGCCATCCTGACAAAACTTAAAGTTGACCTATTGGCCGAAAAGGCTGACCCCAATCTTCTGATACGTCTGTACCGCAAGGAAGAGGACTGGGCAGGCCTGATGTCGTACCTCGAGGCCCTGGGCAGTGTGGAAATGCTCATGCAATATGACGGACTTTTGTACAAATTTCAAAGGCCAAAGCTAATCGAGGTTTATACAAAGCTTATTGTTGGTTATCTTGAGGACCACATCGGTGAACATACGTATCAATATCTCAGCAATATAAAGGTGCACATCGCTCATCAGCAAATGGATGCCCTGGAAAGGAAGGTCAGGGAAGTCCTGCATGAAAAATTTGCACACAGACCGGCTCTACTGGAAGTTTTTGGCTGATTTGGTGAGCAGTTTCACTGTCGTTTGTAGCTTATCCATAATTCAAAAAAATATCAAAGGAAAATCACATTTTGCTG
>JAKQGD010000586.1 GCA_029573365.1 Bacteroidota bacterium
AAAAAATATTATTGCAGCTACAATCAGATTTATGTGTTTCATTTTCTTTCTTGTTTTTTTTAATCCCACAAAATGGTTAATGAACTCTTTATCACCCTGTTGTCAAATGTCAGGATATAATAATAGGTATCGGCAGGAAGCCTGTCGCCGTTTCGCAGTCCTTTAAACAGATCGCCATATACCTGATATCCCTCGGCTTCAAAAATGAGATTTCCCCACCGGTTAAATATCCTTAGTGTATTATCAGGATAATCAGACAATCCACCAAAGTACAGTTCGTCATTTTTGCCATCCCCGTTGGGAGTTATGATGGATACTGGTTTGAAGGTATCTTCCTTGACACAGACGGTCACCTGATCTGTAAATTCGCATCCGTTAGAGTCCGTTATGGTCACTGTAAATATGGTCTCTGTTACAGGCGTGACTATGGGGTCAGAGACATTTGAGGGTCCAGTAATCAGGCTGGCATTGTCCCACTGATAGGATACCCCTCCGGAAGCCTTGAGCCTGATGGATTTGCCGATAACTACACAAGTATCCGATCCAGCAGATATGTTTACCGGCTCAAAGACTTTGATCTCTATGTTTTTTGACTCTTTATTTTCAGGACAATTGGTGTCACCGACTTCTACGGTATAGATAGTGGTTTTAGTTGGTGAGGCGATGGTCACTGCCTTGTCCGTTGCCGACAGTGTGTTGCCGTCGGGATCTGTCCACTTGTAGGTAGCACCTCCTGCAGCAGTCAGGGTGACGGGCTCGCCGTTGCACACACCGGGCTTGTCGGCGGTTACGGCAGCTTTTACTGCAGCATAAAGCACCACAGATATGGTATCGCTGTCCGTGCATCCAAACTGATTTGTGACTGTAACGGCATAGTTCTTTGTCATTTCAGAAGCAGGTTTTCCGGCATCCACCATCAGCGTCCTTTGGGTGCTGTTGTCTGACCATAGGTAGTTATCCTGGGGTCCGGCGTCGAGTGTTACAGACTTATCAGGGCACAATTTCTGATCAACACCCAGATTTACGGTAGGTGCAGGACGGCTGGTGACCGTAAAGTTTTGCTCCCTTTTGCAGTTGGCAGCATTAAAGGTTGCAAAGCTGTACATACCGCCTGTGGTAAGGTTGATGGTTTTGGCGGTTTCTCCTGAGATGGCTGTTCCTGATTTTTTCCATACGAACTTTGTACCGTTTGTTGTGGGAGTTACCGTAAGGGTTTTACCTGTACACAGATTGTAAGTGGTATCCATGACCAGTGTGGGCAGCGGCTCAATGGTAATTTTTACCTGTTCCGTTTTTTCGCAACCAAAAGAGTTTGTAACCTTTACAGAATAAGTTCCGGACTTGTCTGCTGTTACTGTCTGGGCTGATGACAAAGGTGCACCATTGAGGGTCCAGGCATAGGATGTATTTCCGGCACCTGCATTGAGTACAGGATATGTATCACCCTCACAAAGGGTGCGGTCATTACCCAGATTGAAGGCCGGGCCCGGAGTAACCATGATAACTACAGACTTTTTAACTTCGCAGGGCGGTGTGCCTCCTGTCAGCAATACTTCATAGGTGCCTTCCTGATTGACAGTAAGCGTCCCTGAAGATTCACCCTGGATAATATTGCCGTTACGGTACCATTTTATCAGCGGGCTCATCGCATTGGTGGTAACTACAATGTCGTGGTTGGTGCCTTCACAGATGGTTTTGTCACCATTTAGCTGCACATTGGGTCCCGGAGAAAACGTAATGTTTACCTGATCTGTAGACACACAGGAGTACTGATTAGTCACAGTGACAGCATACGTACCGCTTTGTGTAACGCTAAGGGTATTTGTAGCGTTTGAAACTGCCACACCGTCTTTTGTCCACATATAAGACGTTCCTTCACTTCCGGCTTTTAAATCCAGAGATGACCCAATGCAGGCCGTTACATCTGATCCCAGATCTACTACTGGTTTTGATCTGACATTTACCTCTGTACTTTTTCTTGTCTTGCAGCCAGCCAGATTGCTTGCTTCTATGCTATACATACCGGAGTTTTTAACCTTGAGTGTCAGTCCCGTAGAACCGAATATCATATTTCCTTCATAATACCACTGCAGGCTCTGATAATCCGAGGCCATAGCCATCAGTGTGGTGGAGTCGCCTTGACAAATATTGACCATCTGAGGCAGATCTTGGACCACGGGGCTTGCAAAAAAATCTATCTTGACATTGTCTTCCGACATACACTGATTGGCAGCAGTCACCACCACCCTGTAAATGCCTGATTGAGTTACCTGTAATGTAGGCGATACAGCCGTCGGCAGCAGGGTTCCGTCTCTGAACCACTGATAAATGGCACCACCTGTTCCGGCATTGAGGGTCACCGTTTCGCCTTCACATTTGGCCTGTGTGTCTCCGAGCTCCACCGTTGGCTTAGGCAGCAGTGTAGCCGATGTCTGTGCTGTGCTGCTACAACCGCCCTGACCTGTCACCTCCACCTTGTACGAACCTGCTTGTGTAATGCTTAAAGTTGCACTCGATTCACCGGTTATTAATACATTGTCTTTAAACCATTTATAACTTGTACCTCCTGATACTGATGGCTCAATCACGTAAGTGTCTCCGGTGCAGAATGTGGTCGATGCAGGGAGGGTCACCGTAGGATTTGCAAAAAATGAGACATTGACATTGTCTCTTCTGGAGCAACCTGATGCGTGGGTTACCAGCACCTCATAATTACCGTCTGAAGAAACCTGGAGGGTGTTCTGTGTCTGGCCCATGATCTCCACCCCATTGCGGAACCATTTGTATGAAGCACCGGTAGTGCCGGCATCAAGAGTCAGATTCTGGCCAGCACAGGCTGTTTTGTCAGTACCCAGTTCCACCACGGCCGGACAACAGTTTGTCGGAGCCTGGAAAAGATTGGGCTTAGAAAAACTGCACGCGGGAGCATCTGTAAACAGGGCTGTGACACTGACCATCATACCGTCAGAATCCATTCCTGTCAAGGTTACAGTCTGTGGACTGCCTGTTATATCAAAATCCTGACCATTCACGCGAAGCTTGCCGGCAGCGGGTGGTTTTGAATAGGTGACAACCACATCCTGGGTAAATTGATTTGTGGCAGCGACGCAGGCTCCCTGGCTGGCGGCAGTTATGTCGCTGATTTTACAGGATGTTTTGATTTCTACAGCCCTTGAGTTAAGGCTTTCATTGATGCAAGCCGTATTTTTTAAAGCGGAGTAACTGGTGCCAACCAAAGTAGTCAGGACTATGTTTTTGTCCATCACCACTGAGTACAGTGTATAATTACCGGCCGGTACAGCTGTGAGATCTGTATTATTGCCGGCAAAGGCAATTTGCCCATTCACATCATTTACCAATAGGAATACATTTTGATAAGAGGAGGAAGGCGTCGTCGCTTTTTCCAATACCATTCCGGGCCCGCTCAAAACTGTAAACTTCAGATTTTGAGGCAGCTGCGAAAAAGAATAAAGTACCAGAACATAATCAGTACATTGAGTCAGCGTAGCAGAGAAGCCCGGAGTCCTTGTCAAAGACCCCGTTCCCGTCGAAGTAGCCGACGATGTCACAAATGAAGAGCATGCCGAATTTGCATTGAAATTCGACCTAAATACAGATGCAAAACCACTGCCTTCAATGTTAAAAAAGTAGGTACCTGTTTCAGTGACGTGGATATTTATACGGCTGTAATAGTAATTATTTGACACTGCGTCACACCCTACTCCACCTACGCCTTTGACCGAAACATTGCCTGTAGGCAAGTTTTCGTTGATTTGTCTGGTCAGGCTGTAAATGCGGTCGCCAATCGTCTTGGTCATAAGCAAATTGAGAGCAGGGCTACCTTCATCCTGTGATACTTTTGTAGTAGGACACAAGGCACTTTCCTCGGCTACACATGTCGAATTGATGGTAAAATTTGAAGCTGAGACATTAAAAAACCGGAAACAATCATTATCCATACATTCTATCATGATACGTGCGGTAGTCGTCCTCACAATATTAGACGGTACCTGATAAAAATAACTTCCAGCTACATAGGGTACGTTTTCGGCAAAGACAATCGGATACGATTTACCTCCGTCATTAGAAAGTCTGATTCTTACATTTTGGCACAAGCCAGATGATCCGTTGACTGCCCAAACAATTTGCTCGGACATGCCCGCCTGAAAATTTTCACCACCTGCTGGCCGTTCTACTACCATAGGCCCTGCATTCATAACTGTAATTTTTAAATTATCACTGGCTGCGGCTCCTCCGGAAGGATTGTTGTCACGTATGGTCACGTTAAAGTTGATTTCCCTTGGCACATTGGGCAGCGGCTCGAAATAGTTTATTGCACCTGAAGAAAGTATATCTAGGCTCGGAAAATATCGCTCGGGAGATGTGGAAGGAGGATACGACCTGAACAAGGGAGCTATGGTAGAGTTTCCGGCCTGTGTACCAATAAATCCCTGGGTGGGAGTGATGGTGGCTCCGTCTTCATCGGTCTGCTCCCAACAATAAGTGTGTGTGTCGCCGTCCGTAAAGCTGCCCTGGGCTTTAAGATAAAAAGGGGTGCCTTTAGGAAGGAAGTGTGTTGACTGACAAGGGTTTGCTATGACCTGGGGCAATGGATTATTGGCTATGACAGGATTACCACAGGTGCCGCCTTCGCCATTATACACATATTCATACATCTCAGTGAGGCTGTTGATGTGAAAATAATTGTCCAGTTCATCGCCGGAAGGAATGTTTTGGGCCGCATCACAAATACCATTGTATGACATGATAGTGGTACCGCTGCCGATTTCCACTGAGTTGTGTTCTGCAATATTGTCTGTACAATCGTTGCCTATGCCGTTAAAAGTGTGGTTTGCCCCGAACTGATGGCCAAACTCATGGGCAGCCAGGCTTATCCATCCGTTGCCTTGGTTTTCAAAAGCACCGCTCCAGGCACTGGCTTTTGCCAGCTGTCCACCACCAAAAACAAAATTATCACACACACTCTGCAACTGAGCTACTCCACCACTGCTCCATCCGTCATCGGCAACGTGGTTATGAAATACATGCCCTATGTCATAACTGGTGGTTGAAAAATGCATAGGAACAACCTTACCAGCCTGCGTAGTCCTTCCTTCACCTCCCATCATATCAGGAGTAAATGGGTCACTGGCAGGTATTCTGTATAAAAAAATCCTCGAACCAATGCTTAATGTAAATGACATTTCATTTCTGAAAATAGCACTGATCCCGTTTACCGAACTGACAACTACGTTGTTTACCTGAGAATCATTGTTTCCGTTTGCCATATAAAATTCACCGGTGGTGACGATTGCCACCCTGTAGTTATACCTTTCTGACCCTATGGTAATGCCAGTGAGCCTTGACTCACCAGCCGGACTGGCCTTGCGTGTCATATCAGCATGACTGTGGTCGTGGCCGCAAGCCATGGATGTCCTGGGAAGATCGGGTTGTATTCCGTACTCAACGACGTACTGGTCTGATTTTCCATATTCTACAGGATAAATGCTTACCATCTGTTTTTTTGACAGCAGGGTGACATAAACAGCTTCCGGACTGACTGTAAGGGCACCATTCAGAGATGGGTCATCCTCCGCATATATGTCAAAGGTGCGTATAGAGGACATGGACGGGTCCCGCCCAACACCTTCCATCACCCTGTTTTCCACGGCATTAAAACTACGAAGAGTGCCGTAAACAGGCAATTGTACCAGTTTTGGGCTACGTGAATTCCGTGTAGCTTCAAGTGATTGATAGATGTTTTTGTAGTCAATGGCCACAGTTTCCCTTGAGGTCCTTTTTGCGGAGATGGTTTCCGTCAATGGTCCTGACACCTGGGCTTTCACATAAAAAGCCACAAAAATAAATACTAAGATCTTTGCAGATGTTCTCATCATACTGATATATTACTGTTTCAGAAATTTGGTAATTACACGGCTAAAGATAGCAGTTATTGATTTACTGTAAAAGAAATGTCCTTTATTATAATTCATTATTAAGTTAAATATGAAGTTTATTAGGGTCTGCCGGGGCGTCAAAACCTATACGTGAAAGGTAAATTATGGCTTTCGCCAATCAAATTATCCTTAGTGTACAGCAATAATTTTTGTTTTGTCCGAATGTTGGTAAACGAATCAGAAAATCTTTCGTTTAATATGCAAAAGTATATTTAAATGAGATTTATCCCGGTCTTTATCCTGCCATTTATTCTGGCTTTTACGGCACCATCGGTCAAAATAGGACTGCTCAAGTACGGTGGTGGTGGCGACTGGTACGCCAATCCCACTTCGCTAATAAACCTGGCCGCCTTCTGTAATAAATTTCTTGGCACAAACATAGATCCGGAATACGGCGTGGTAGACGTAGGCAGTGTAGAATTGTACAACTACCCATTTGTACATATGACGGGTCACGGAAACGTGGTTTTTTCGGATGCTGAAGCTGAAAACCTCAGGAACTACCTGATAGCAGGTGGCTTTCTGCATATTGACGACAATTATGGCATGGACCCATTTGTGAGGCTGGCTTTAAAAAAAGTATTTCCCGAACTTACCCTGACGGAACTGCCTTTTAATCACCCTGTGTACCACAGCAAGTACGACTTCCCAAATGGATTGCCCAAAATACACAAGCACGATGATAGGTCCCCTCAGGGCTTTGGTCTCATGTGGGAAGGGAGGCTTGTCTGTTTTTATTCCTATGAATGTGATCTGGGCGACGGCTGGGAAGATCAAGAAGTACATAAAGACCCCGAAGACGTAAGAGTCAGGGCACTCAGGATGGGAGCCAATCTTATAAGTTATGTTTTCGGAACCTAAACCGGTAAAACAAAATAGATATGTCACAATTCTCTTTGGTTCCTGCCATCAGGAACCTTAAAAATACCTCTTCCGGCAATTTTTTTCTGATAGCAGGTCCCTGTGCCACAGAGTCGGAAGACATGGCCTTGAATATCGCAGAAAAAGTACGTGAAATCACCGCCAGACTTGGCATCCCGTATATATTTAAGGGTTCTTACCGCAAAGCCAACCGTTCCTCGATTCACTCATTTACGGGCATAGGTGACGAGAAAGCTCTTAAAGTGCTTAGAAAAGTATCAGAAACTTTTGACTTACCGGTCACTACCGATATACACCGGGATGAAGAGGCAGCCATGGCTGCGGCGTATGTAGACATCCTGCAAATACCTGCCTTCCTGTGCAGGCAGACGTCACTGATACAAGCCGCTGCCGAAACCGGCAAGATTGTCAATATCAAAAAAGGTCAATTTATGAGTCCGGAGTCGATGTTTCATGCGGTGAGCAAAGTCAGGGAGTGCAACAATGAAAAAGTGATGATCACCGAACGGGGTACAACCTTTGGCTATCAGGACCTTGTGGTGGATTACCGCGGCATTCCTGTCATGCAGTCTTTTGGCGTGCCTGTCATTATGGATTGCACCCATTCGCTACAGCAACCCAATCAGCCGTCAGGCGTCACGGGCGGCAAACCCGGTCTGATTTCCACCATTGCAAGGGCAGCCATTGCCGTAGGAGCTGACGGTTTGTTTATCGAGACACATCCTGCCCCGCAGGAAGCAAAATCTGACGGTGCCAATATGCTGCCACTGGACAACCTCGAGGCATTGCTGGTACAACTCGTCCGTATAAGGCAGGCTACCCAGTCCTGAATTCTGAAAATAAAATCATATTATTGATTTTCGTTATTTAATTAATATCTTTGAGGCTTCATTCTTATAACCATAACAAATAGTCCATCCTACTTATCATGAAAAACATAGTTTACATCCTTTTGCTTTTTGCTGCAGTTTCCTGCAAAAACGAAAATCAAACCACCGAACCAAAGGCCATAGACAAGGTGCTTAAAACCGATATGAGTGCCGCCACAGATCCGTCAAAGCTCACTATACCGAATGCCTGTGAAATGATTACTCAGCAAAGTATCCAAACTTTAATGAAATCTGCAGGACTCAACATAAGAATCAAGGAAGCCAACGATCCTGAAAACGACAAAGCCAAGTCTTGTTTTTTTCAGTGGGATGATCCTAATACACCAAATGCCGGTATATTGATACAGATACAAACCAATCCTATCTTTGAGGAATATCCGCAATATATCTCAAACTTCGTGGCTGCTAAACTGTCTGAGGGCGAAACAGTGCTCGGTCAGGACAAACCTGTAAAATTTAAAAAGTTTGCAGCAGGCAGTACGGTTGGTGCATTTTCGCACGAGCAATCCAGGTTTTATTGGAGCCTGGGCAACAATTACCTCTTTATGCTGGCCATGAACCTGACCACTCTAAACGAAGACCAGATGCTTAGTCTGGGAGAAAAAATCGTCGAAGAGGTCAATAAAAATTTTGCAACCAAGATAGTCCAGAAATAATCTTCGTCAGGATTTAGGTTAAAGTACACCCTCTTACCTTAAAAGGGTTACATTCCCTTTTTTCTTGTATTCCTCGGCATTGATGCATCTGACTCTTATATAGTATGCATAGGCATCCGGTGGCAGTTCCGCACCTTTAAAAGTGCCGTCCCACCCGTCAGCAGGATTTGTCGTCCTGAATATTTCCTGGCCCCATCTGTCGTATATCAGCATTTCGAGCTCATCGACAAAATTGCTACGCACTCTGAATACATCGTTGTTACCATCGTTGTTGGGAGTAAAAGCATTAGGTACAAAGACATCTGTTTCGTCACACCTGGCATTTCTGACCTCTATGACCACTTCGTCGGTGGCTGTACAACCGTTGGAGTCACTTATTGTAACGGTATAGGTGGTGGAAGTTACAGGATCGACCGTGATAGAAGCACCTGATTGTCCATTGCTCCAGGCATATTGAGCACCGCTGATGGGATCCTCTACCAGGATTTCAATGGATTCGCCTTCGTAGATGGTGAGGTCCGGCTCAGCGTTGACATCAACAAATACTTCCTCACCTACCCTGACCGTGACAGATTTTACTTTTTTGCAGCCACTCAGTTTGTCAGTGACCGTAACCATAAAAAGCTGGTCTTCTTCGAGGTCCATAACAGGGTCCGTGGTGCCGGCACCCGATACAATAAGTCCGCCCGGTGACCATTCGTAATTATAATTGCCAGGATTGGTGATGTCGAGATGAACGGCCGTAGGTACAGCAAAACAAAGTACACCAGCGGTATCTATAGTAAAGTCAAACGGTTTTGTCACCTTTGGAGTTACTGATGTGGAATCCACACACCCGGTTTCCAGATGGGTGAGTAAAAGTCTGATGGTTTTGCCATCCACCGGCAAGATTACCGGCTCGGGTTTATCAGCACCGGAGACAATACATTCTGCAGGTGACCACATTATGGCATAATTTTGCACATTGGCCACATCGAGTTTTATGGACGAAGGCTCTCCAACACACAGGCTGTCTTTAACCTGTACGGCATAGTCAAATTTAAAATAATTGACATCGACACGTGCTGTGTCCTTACATCCGTAAATATCTTCGCCCACTACTGTTAACATTGTATTATCAGGGAATGTACCGGAAAAAGCTGCTGTATTGGAGATTACCTGACCGGTCGCATTGTACCATGAATATTTCACATCCTGAAGATTGGCGGAAGCCACAAGGTTGATAGAGTCCCCTTTGCAGAGAATCGTATCCTGTAACTCATCAATGATGATTCTGGGATTGACAATCACTGTTTTTACCACGTCTGCAAAAGGACAGGTACCCACAAGGTTGGAGAGTGTAACTGTAAAAGTGCCGCTGTCAGTGTACGTGTAACATGGGTCCCTGTCTATGGAATTATCGTTGCCTGTATTGGGGTCACCAAAGTCCCATTTGATAAACCCCTTATAATCACCCAAAGCATTAAAACAAATTTGTAAATCACCGCAGGCTTTAAGATCAAAGTCAAAATCGACAGTCGGATTGGTACCGATTTTTACCAGAACAGAATCCTGAAGCTCACATCCATACTGGTTTGTAACTGTATAATTCAAAATAAAAGGAGCCGTATCAACAGATGTAGCTGTGACAACCGGCGTGGCAGTATTGGCACCTGAAACAATATGTGGATCGTCCTGCCACAGGTAAGTGTTCTGATGGGTTGGATTTTCGTTAAATGTCAGTATTTTGAAGGTGTCGCCGACACAAAGCAGATGCGGATAAATGTCATCCACCGAAGGTTTTTGATTATAAATCTTAATGGTAGCCGGCTCGGTAGAACACTGATCACCAACAAATCTGACATAAAATGTCTGGCTCGGACCAGAAAACGAAGTTGTAATTTCCTTGCCGGTGGCAATCACCGGAGTGACCGATGGATTTACACCCCATGAGTAAACGCCCTGACCTATGCCTCCAAAGGCACTCAGCGACACATTGCCATCACAGGAAATAGTATCTGCTTCTATGTCAAGGGTCACGCCACCACTGAGTACCACGATATCTATAGAGCCATTTACACTGCATACTCCGTCACTTACGGTGACAGCATAAGTTTGGTTTGTCGTGCCGATGACTTTGGGATGGGTAGGGTCACTCAGGTCAAGACCGGTATCGGGCGACCATGTATATTGCCAGTCCGGATTGGCATTGACTACAATGTCACTAGCTTCGCCGGCACATACAATCAGTGAATCAGAAGGAAA
>JAKQGD010000384.1 GCA_029573365.1 Bacteroidota bacterium
GCCTTTTGTACTCCACTCCCTGTAGCGTTTTCAGCGACCTTGTAAAAAATCAGCCTGACAAAGCAGCTTTGGTAGCCCGGGATATGATCCTCCATGGTGTGTCACCTTTGCCAGGCCTACAGGGTATTACAACTACAGGCGGCAAACTAAATGCATTCAGAGCTGTGTCCAACGTCATGAAAATGTGCGAAAGCTGTTCGGCTCCAGCCGGAATAAAACTCGTGACCACAGACAGCACGGCATCTGTCAGTTGGCATACCGAGGCCGGCACCTCAGAAGTCAGCGTCCGCTACCGCCAAGCGAATGAAACAAACTGGACGCTGATCAAGGATTTTGTCAACGGCCAGACCATCGACGGTCTGGAGTTTTGTACAAATTATGAACTGCAGGTAGGCAGCAGTTGCGGTTTCCTTCCCGGAAACTTCAGTTATTCAAAATTTTTTAAAACTACGGGCTGTTGCAACAAGCCGGATGTAAATGTTGCTCAATCAGGTAACGACCATATAGTCCTGACATGGTCATCTGACCAGGAGGCCAGTTATCTGCTAAGGTACAGGGTCAGAAACAACCCCTGGCAGGATACTATAATTTCCGGTACCGCATTCACCCTCCCTGGTCTGGACGAATGTTCAGCCGCTACATTCAGCCTCAGAGCCAGCTGTCTCAAATATGGTAACGAATCCGAATATACAGACGAACTCATCGGCGCTACAGACTGCGGCAATTGTACCAAAAGATCTTATTGTATTCCCCAAAAAACCGATGCTACTCAAGAGTGGATTTCATACTTCCGCCTTGATACTATAAGCCATTCATCGGTGAGTAATGATTTAGGATATGAAAACTTTGCAGGCGTGGCAGATTTTATGCTCGAAGCAGGTAAAAAATACAATTTTAAAGTTACCATCGGCTATGCAGGCACTGCTTTCAAAGATTATGTAAGGGTATATCTGGACCTTGACCAGGACGGAGAGTGGGACGACAACGAAGCAGTGTACGTGACCCAAAGTCCAGTAAGCGACAGTATCAAAGGTGTGCTCTCTGTGCCAGTAGATGTAGCTGTAGGTTGGACCCGACTTAGAGTCATCCTCACGTACGAAGACTTCGAAGGAGGTTGTTATGACTCTGTTTTTGAATACGGTGAAACTGAGGATTACTGCATAAGGATACGAGAAGCTTGTTCCAATGACCTTGTAACACAGGCTATAGCGGAGTCCGGGTCATCAGTCAGGATTACACACCATACATCGGCCAAAGCGGATACTGTCCAGCTCAGATACAGGGCATCAGGTACCACAGAATGGATCCTCAGGACACTGACAGATACATCGGAGGTTATTTCAGAGCTTGATTCGTGCACTTGGTACCAGTACCAACTTCGCAGACAATGCGACACTACAGGCTATTCTGCATGGAGCAGTCTGGATTCGGTAAGGACCGACTGCCGCAATCAAACCATTGATGTAGAATTTCCATTTGTGGTCACTCCCAATCCCGCATCATCATTTTTTGAAATATCCGATCCTCAGGGCCATCTATTAAGGCTCCACATTATCAGGGCGGATGGAATAAAGATGATGGAATCCGGGTTTACATTCGCCGAAAGGCACCATAAAATACCCATAGAAAACCTGCCTCCCGGTATGTACATTCTCAAAGCAGAAAGTCGAAACCGGACCGTTTACACCGGAAAACTGGTCAAGCTTTAGTCCAACTTTATATATGAATGTAGTTATCTGAGCTTTCTGATCTGTTCTTTTTGCAGCAGAAAAACAAAGATGACAAAGGCTGCAATCAGTCCGGTTGATATGGTATAATTACCCCTGAAATTTACAAAGCTCAGTCCGCTCAAAAAGGCGGAAACACCAATAATTAAAGCAATCCTGGGCAGTTCGTAGGGTACAGGGTAGAATTTTCTCCCAAAAAAATAAGAGATCACGGCCATACAAAAGTAGGTGATCAGTGTGGCAATGGCACCACCCATTATGCCATAAAACGGCACAAAAAGATAAAGGCTGACTATCGTTATCACACCCCCCAGAATGCTTATGTACATACCTGCCCTTGTCCTGTCTGTAAGCTTATACCAAATGGAAAGATTGTTGTAAATACCGGAAAATAAATTGGCTAAAAGGATGACGGGCACGATATACAATCCGGTTGTATAGACCTTGTTTCTGAGAATAATTGATGCCAGTATGTCGATAAACCCGGTGACAAATAACATAAATATGCTGCCAAAAACTACAAACCATGTCATGATGGTGCTGTATTTTTGTTTGGCGTCCGAGGTATGGGCATGGCTAAAAAAAAAGGGTTCGGCACCCAGCCTGAAGGCAGTTATATAAAGAGTCATAAAGACTCCCAGTTTGTAGCATGCCGCATATACACCGTTGGATTCTTTGTCCATGAGTTTCTGGATTAGAAGCTTGTCAACATTTTCGTTTACGGCATAGGCTATACCCCCTACCATAATTGGCCATCCATAACGCAGTAGTTGTGTGACCATGCCTTTGTCCGGCTTTATGCCTATCCTGTACAGTGAGGGCAGAAGCATAAACAATGTGGTCAGACTGGCGATAAGGTTGGCTGTAATTATATGGAATACTCCGGGACTGTATGTGGCCTCAAACCCCAAACCTGCCGCCATGTCAGGTCTGTGACCCACCAGCCAGGGCACACCCACCAGAAGAAAAACGGTAATCAACGCCAGAATCAGAACATTTGCCATTTTAAGGACAAAATACCTGACAGGTCTGCCCTGTACCCTTAGCAGAGCAAACGGTATAACTACGAGCGTGTCCAGTACGGTGGTTAACACCAGAATCCTGATAAAAAGAGCGTTTTTAAACCCCAGAAAAGCCCCTGCAGGTGCGGCAAGAAGTAATCCAGCAAACAGAAAAACAAGACTGCTTATAAGGTGGATAAAAAAGGAAGAACCCAGCACTTTGTCTTTGTCTGCAGCAGAGGTATAGTATCTGAAAAATGACGTTTCAATGCCCATGGTCAGAAGCACATTTATAAACGCTGCATACACATACCACGTCGTCTGATCCGAAAAATCTACTCGGTCCAATACAGCAGTGAACACCGCCACAAGGGCTAGGTTGATCACCCGTGGGAGTACGGATGCCAGGCCGTAAATTACAGTGTCTTTAAAAAAAGATTTGTATACCATAAGCTGTCATCAGCAATACATAAACAACCTGTCTCCCTACCCACACAACGTTACAAAAGGGCTATTCACAAAAAACAGGCGACAATCAGATGTTAATTATTGAAAATGAATAAAATATTGTTTCTGTTTTGAACTAAGTTGGCCAAAATTAACTTAATTTTACGACAAATATTTATAATTTTCAAAATTCTAAAATGGGTTTCATAAGTTCATTAAAACGATTGTTCTTTACAACTGAGTCTGTTGCAAAATCTGCAGTAGAAAAAGCAGTGGATTATACCAAGGAAAAAGCTGAAGACCTTGCCGATGCAGCAAAGGAAACTGCCACAGGTCTGGGAGAAAAAACAGCCGGTCTGAGAGAGTCAGTCCTTGAAAAAGCAAATGCTGCCGTAGATAAGGCCGGTGACCTTGCTGATACCGCATGGGACAAAACCAAGTCTGTTGCTGCGGATGTGGCCGATGCCGCCGAAGGAGCTACAGTAAAAGCCAGGGAAATGGCTTCACAGGCTGCAGATAAAATAGAAAATGTTGCCGATACAGCCTGGGATAAAACCAAGTCTGTTGCTGCAGATGTAGCCGACGCCGCCGAAGGAGCAGTAGACAAAGCCGCTGACCTTTCCGGTACAGTAGCTCAGAAAGCAAAAGATGTGGCGGGCGATGCCGGTGAGTTTGTTGAATCAAATTACAAAAAGGCATCAGAAATGGCAAGCGAAGCTTCTGATAAGGCAAGCAGTGGGCTGGGAAGCATTTTTGACAAATCTAAGGAGTTTGTTGGCAACGTGACAGATAAAATAAGCGAAAGTGATCTCGTTAAAAAAGCCGGGGACTTAGCCGAAAACGTAGGCGAAAAAGTGATGGCCACCGGCGAAGCTCTGGTAGATAAAGCCGCTGATCTCTCCGAAAATGTAGGTGGCAAGGTACTCGAATCGTCTGACAAAGCCTGGGACAAACTTGGGGACATCAAGGACAGTGTAGCCGATAAGGCGAAAGAAGTAGCAGGACAGATAGGTCAGAAATTTGACGAGACCGTAGACAAAGCAGAAAAGTTTATGGCCGAAGAAAACGCCAAACCCAAAAAGGAGCAGAAGCGCAAATCTGGCATTCGGTGGCGCAGGTTGCTCACGCCG
>JAKQGD010000593.1 GCA_029573365.1 Bacteroidota bacterium
TTTCGCTTTGTGATGCCTTATCTCGCTTTCTCTGTTTTTCTTTTGGTGAACGCGATAGCAGGTTCAGATTTAACAGTGTTTTATCCCTACGCCTTTGTGATTCTGTTATTAATTGGGGCAGAATTAATGTCCAAAGGGCACCCCGGAAAACAATTGGTGATATTTTCTTTCTGTGGCATCGCAGCTTTGGCTGTTGGCATGCTAAGCTCTGGATTAATGAGTGTATATGCCTTTATCAGTGTGGGTTTGTTTTGCTCCACCCTTTGGCCATGTATTTTTACATTGGCCATTTCAGGTCTTGGAAAATTTACCAATCAGGCTTCCAGTTACCTTATTATGATGATTATGGGCGGAGGATTGGTGTCATGGTTCCAGGGCTGGCTGTCCGATCCCGGATTGCTGGGCATAAGGGCCAGCTACCTGGTAGGCATCGTTTGTTTTATTTATCTGGCTTACTATGGTTGGAAAGCCACGCAACTTTTAAAACAGCAAGGGGTGAAACTGGAGGAGGTGAGTGAAAATCACTAAGGGAGGTGCACATGCTATACTTCTCTGGAAAATTATCAATCACTGGAAATATAAAAACACAAAACATCATGAGGAAGAAAAAAGGTATACGTTTTCAGTTCTGTTTTGTGTTTTTATCCTACGTTCTATCCGCACAAATTCAGCCTTACGATACTGTTTTTATTCCCCAACCTGCTGTCACCGAAAAAATAAGCGGGGTATTTAATTTATCCAATTCAACAGGATGGTTTACCGGCAACGTTTTGTCTCAAGGCGATGTGGACTACCTCCGGGACATATTAAACATCCAGTTCAACCTGAACTTGTCTCAGGTAAACACATATAAGCCGGGCACTATCCGTTTTACTGAGGCGGCAGATACCAGTATGGACCTTGAGGCTTATGAACTCAACATTGCGCCGGAGGGCATAGAAATATCAGCCCGAAAGGATGGTGCGGGTTTTTTCTACGGCATACAAAGTTTGGTTCAATGCATGGCTGCTTCCCGGAATCCTTCCGGTTCATTTGCTTTGCCCTGCATGAAGGTGAAA
>JAKQGD010000398.1 GCA_029573365.1 Bacteroidota bacterium
TTTTTTCGATGGCATAAGGCCTCATATCAAAGATTTTTGCCACCTTGTCTGCTATTTCGCTGTCTTTCATTTTTACATTAGAGGTGCCATAAGTATTGACATAGATATTGGTTGGAGCAGCGATGCCGATGGCGTATGAAACCTGTACCAATACCTCACTGCAGACTCCTGCCGCAACGAGATTTTTTGCTATGTGTCTTGTGGCATATGCTGCGGATCGGTCCACCTTGCTCGGGTCTTTGCCCGAAAAGGCACCACCACCATGTGCTCCTTTTCCGCCGTATGTATCTACGATGATTTTTCTCCCTGTCAAACCGGTATCACCGTGGGGCCCACCGATTACAAATTTGCCGGTAGGATTTATGTGGTATGTTATTTTATCGTCGAAGAGCTTCCTTAGTTCTGGTTTCAGTGTCTGAATTACTTCGGGGATTACTATTTTTTTAATATCCTGCTCTATCTGGTCGTGCATTTCCTCATCGGAGTCAAATTCGTCGTGCTGAGTAGAAACCACTATGGAGTCTATTCTGATGGGCTTGTTGTCATCAGAGTATTCGATGGTTACCTGAGATTTACTGTCAGGCCTCAAATATTTCATTTTCTTGCCATCTTTCCTGATTTGTGCCAGTGTTCTGAGTATCTTGTGCGAAAGATCCAAAGCCAATGGCATAAAGTTGTCGGTTTCGTTTGTGGCATAACCAAACATCATACCCTGGTCACCGGCACCCTGATCTTCTTTCTTTGCTCTTTCCACACCCTGGTTAATGTCAGGTGACTGCTCGTGGATGGCCGAAAGTACACCACACGAATGAGCCTCAAACATATATTCTGATTTGGTATAGCCAATCTTCTTAATGACATCTCTGGCTATCTGCTGTACATCCAAATAAGTATGTGATTTGACCTCGCCGGCCAGTACTACCTGCCCGGTGGTGACGAGCGTCTCACAGGCGACCTTGGACTGCGGGTCGAAAGCCAGAAAGTGGTCCACCAGCGAATCTGAGATCTGATCTGCAACCTTGTCAGGATGGCCTTCTGAAACGGACTCTGAGGTAAATAGGTAAGGCATGGAAAAATATTTTTTATAACGTATTAATAATCAAATATTTCAAATCACGGCAAAAGTACGCAATTGGCAAAATCATATCCAAATACATTGGCATCAAACTTTTCTTAATACGACACTTTTTTGGAAAAATCACATTTTTACCATCATTTTGTCGAAAAAAAGCTCCGATTAAGACATCAACCCTTATTTAATTTTGAATTCCAGCATCT
>JAKQGD010000399.1 GCA_029573365.1 Bacteroidota bacterium
TCCATCGGCACACGGCAGCTCTGTATTCAACAGAGGAGAAACACAGTCACTGACGTCACTCACCCTGGGAACCAAGCTCGACCAGATGCTCATAGACAATGCCCTGGAGTTGTACAACGAGAAGTTTATCCTTCACTACAACTTTCCCGGCCTTTCTGTGGGTGAGGTAAAACCAAACCGTGGCCCCGGACGACGTGAGATAGGACATGCCAACCTGGCTGGTCGCTCACTTAAAAAGGTCATGCCCGAAGGTCTGCCATACACAGTGAGGATTGTCTCCGATATCCTCGAGTCAAACGGAAGCTCCTCGATGGCGACCGTGTGTGCCGGCTCACTGGCACTTATGGACGGAGGTATAAAAATCAAGTCAGGAGTGTCTGGAATCGCCATGGGTATGATCGCCGAAGGCGGACGCACAGCCATCCTCTCGGACATACTGGGCGACGAAGATGCACTTGGAGACATGGACTTTAAGGTCACAGGTACAGACAAGGGTATCACCGGTTGTCAGATGGATATAAAAATCGACGGGTTGCCATATGAGATGCTCGAAAAAGCACTCATGCAGGCCAGGGCCGGCAGGCTCCACATCCTTAACGAAATGAACAAGGCCATCGCTGAGCCCCGTGAAGACCTCAAGCCTCATGCTCCACGTATGGTCGAAATGACCATAGAAAAGAGCTTCATCGGTGCAGTCATAGGCCCGGGCGGCAAGATCATCCAGGAAATACAGGCCAGAACTGGTACCATCATCAATATAGAAGAAGTAGGCGACAAAGGTATCGTGACAATAGCCAGTACCAATGCCGAAGGGCTCAAGGGTGCACGTGAAGCCATAGCCAGAATAGCCTTCACACCGCAGGTAGGCGATGTCTACCAGGCAGAGGTCGAGTCCATCATGCCTTATGGAGCATTCGTTAAGTTTTTTGGTCAGAGTGGCTTGCTCCACGTGTCAGAGATAGACCACAAAAGAATCGATGATGTCAGTACCGTATTTAAGGTAGGCGACAAAGTCGATGTTAAAATCATAGGCACCGACCCTAAGACAGGAAAACTCAGACTTTCCAGAAAAGCTTTGATGGACAATCCGGGTGGTAACAAATCCAGTACCGAGGCCTAAAACCAACGGTAACTTAAAGAATTTATCTGCTCCCTGATTGTATGATTTCAGGGAGCTTTTTTTTTCAATTGTATCATTAAATGCTGTTTAATCTGATTTTTTATATATTTAGACCACAAAATCTTTAAATATGACACTTCAGATCAGAACCATCGAACAATACCATGAAGTATATGATAAAAGCATTAAAGATCCAGAAGGTTTTTGGGCTGAGCAGGCAGAGACCTTTCATTGGAGGGAGAAGTGGCATACTGTGCTCAAAAATGATTTTATAAAGCCCGATGTCCAGTGGTTTGTTGGTGGTAAATTAAATATTACGGAAAACTGTCTGGACAGACACATAGAAACACGGGGTGACCAGGTAGCCATCATCTGGGAGCCCAATGAAGCTTTTGAGCCCGCAATACGGATTACTTACAAAGAGTTGCTGGCTGAGGTAAACAAATGTGCCAATGCTCTCAAGGCCCAGGGTGTAAAAAAAGGAGACAGGGTGTGTTTTTACATGCCCATGATACCACAAGTAGCTGTAGCCATGCTTGCTTGTGCCAGGATTGGTGCCATCCATTCTGTAGTTTTTGCCGGCTTTTCAGCCAATGCCCTTGCCGAAAGAATCAAAGATGCAGAGTGTAAAATGGTGATTTGTTCGGATTATAATCGCAGAGGACCTAAAACCATCCCTGTAAAGGACGTAGTGGATGAAGCCATAGCTATGGGTTGTACTTCAGTAGAAAAGGTGCTCGTGTATCAGACCACCGGAGCCAAAGTCAAGTGGACACCCGGCCTGGATCTATGGTGGCACGAAACGGTAGACCACATGAGTACCGAATGCGAACCTGAAATCATGGATGCAGAAGATATGCTGTTTATACTATACACATCCGGATCTACCGGCAAACCCAAAGGTGTGGTGCATACGTGTGGCGGATACATGGTGTATACCTGCTTTACCTTTAAAAATGTTTTCCAGTACCAAGATGGGGATATTTACTGGTGCACAGCCGATGTGGGATGGATTACTGGCCATTCATATATACTTTATGGACCGTTGCTGGCAGGAGCGACTACGCTGATGTTTGAG
>JAKQGD010000414.1 GCA_029573365.1 Bacteroidota bacterium
GAGACTGTAAAATATTTTGTGTAAACGCAAACATCAAAGAATTAGGCTTGGTATAAATTATCTTCAAAGATAATTAAAATTTCATTATGAGTAGTATGCCAGTTATGAGCTAGCTTGGTCCATTTAGCTTGAATTTGCTGAATAGCAAGATATTTCTTGAATTTGAGCTGTTATGTCATCTGTGCTCATACCTCTTCTGTAAAGAGATGTAATGACCGATTCAACTTTTTCGGTGGTAGTTTGGCCCTTGGGAACAATGATGGAGGGCCACAAAAGGGTTATAATTTCACCCCTCCTCCTCTATCTCCATAAGCGTGCGAAATGCTACATACCTGTCAGCATACCTGCTACTGTGATCGGCCTGTAGTCTGGCCGCATAAGTGTCCTGATAATGTCGGAATATATCCATGTCTGAGGCCACATACTGAATGGCAAACCCTACTCCGTGCTCGTCATCATCACCAAGAATCCTGGTCAGCCTGTACGATTCGAAGCATCCTGTTTTCATCACATCGGGGATGTGTTTGTCCTTCATCCATTGAAACCAATCGCCTTCCAGTGTCCGATCGATTTTTACGGTGACATTATACAGGATTTTCATGTCTACAAGTTACATTTCGTCACCTCTCAGCTTTCTGAATCTCTTCCTGGCTTCTATGGCAAAGGTGCTGCCGCTGTAGTCTGTAAATAATTTTTGGTAGAGATCCTTGGCTTTTTCCGGCTGGTTGAGCTTTGTTTCGTAGATTTCTGCCAGTTCAAACATGGCATTGTCGGCCCTGATTTCTTCAGCAAATTTTTCGATGATTTGATTGTACATTTTAATCATCTCATCCGTCATTCTGAGTTTTTTATAGATTTGGGCCTTTTCATACAGTACATCATCTTCGAGGCTGTGCTCGGGAAAGAGGATCTTGATGGAGTCAAGTTTTTGCAGTGCCTCCTGGTATTTGTTCTGAAAAGTGAGCAATTCGGCAGCAGCAAACATCTGTAGCGTCACCTCAGTGGTATCCATGCCGAGATTGTCGAGGATAAACACCGACATGTCTATGGCATCGTTTGATATAAGCTTGGATGTGGCTCCTTTCAGGATTTTAAACTGTTCCTGTGCCCACTTAAAATCACCAGCAAAATATGAAAGTTTTGCATTGCGGTATCGTGCATATTCGCCCATTTGTCCCTCTTTGAAGTCCTTGTCGACCTGACTGAAGAGCAAGCTTGCTTCCCACCTGTCGCCATTCATCAGATAATAGTCTCCCAGATCGAGTTTAAGGGAGGCGACAAAATCAGGTTGCTGTCCTCCGAAAGTTCTCGCTTCCTCCAGAATCATTATGGCTGTGTCTAGCTCATTGACATACAAAGCTTCAAACTCGGCAAACTCCTGCATAAGCTGGGCGGTCTGTGTGTTGCGACCCAGTTCGTTGAGGTACGCTTTATATTCCTGCTTAAGGGCTTTAAGGTCTTCTTTTGAGTAATCAAAGGTTTCTGTGATTTTGGCTTTGCGGCTCCTGACCAGTCCCCTCCGGGATTCCAGATAGTAGCTGGTATTGGGTCCGTATGTGGTAGAGACATACTGAAACGCCTCGATGGCTGTGTCATAGTCTTTGTCTCTATAGGCAACCTCTCCCAGGGTGTAGACCCTACTTCCGTTTTCTTCAAACTGCCGGTCCAGGGCCTTGGCCTGCCTAAGGGCCTTGGAGTACTCCTTTTTCTGGGTAAATGTCCACTGCAGCAGCTCGCCATAGTGTGGTATGTCTGTTTTTTCCTGTATCTTCTGATAAAGCTGTTTCTGCAATTCCGGATAGTCCTCTTCGGTCAGATATCTTTGGAGTGAAGTCTGTATGTTGATGCTTGAGGGCTCTTTTTCGGCGGCCTGAAGATAGTATTTGATCATGTTTTTGGTATCTCCCTGCCGTCGATACAGGTCTGCCAGATTGTAGTCAAAAAGATGGGGCACATTTGACATTTGTTCGCCCTTGAGGTAGGTCTCTATGGCCAGGTCATACTTGGCCAGGTTGGCAAAGTTATTTGCCAGTCCTGATATGGATGTCGGGTCAGGGCCCAGGCTGCTTATGGCTTTGCGGTATTCGGCATTGGCTCTGTCAGTCTGGCCTTGTCTTTCGAGCAGATTTCCATTGGTCACAAGCAGGGAAACATCTGAGGGAGACTTACGGATTTCAGCCTGTACAGCCTTGGAGGCATTTTCATAGTCCCTGAGGTCAATGAGGCATTGGATGTAAAAATTAAAATAGGTTTTATTGGCCGGGTTTTCCCTGTAAAGAGATTCATAAAGCTGAGCTGCTTTTTCGTACTCTCCTGAATTGTAATACTCGTTTGCCAGGCGTGATTTTTGCTGGGCATAAACGCCAGTCACCGTCATAAGAAGTATGGTCAGTACAGGTAAACAAGACCTCAGAAAATAATTCATTCAAAAACAATTTATATTTATCATTCAAATGTACACCAAAATCATGAATACAAACATCTTCAGAACTTGTATGGTTCCGGCTTGACTCGCTGCGTTTACCAGCCGGGAATAAGATTAAGTCCAAATCTGAACCTTCCTCCGTCCAACAATGGTCTGGCATAATAAGGCTCCAGTATCAGAGCTCCGAACAGATTTAAACGCATGGACACACCTACGGAGGTAATGACCGTAGGCTTGGCTTGTTCCAGTCTGTATATTGGGTTTCCGCTATTGTCGACTATGATATTGCCCTCTACATCCCGCTGTACCACATCTATCAGTTTACCTTCGGACCAGTCTCCAAATTTGTCAAAGGTGACACCACTGTCTACAAAAAGATTGAGGTCTGTAAGCAGAAAAGATGATGAAATCAGTGCCAGATTTCTGGGGCCGGTAAACGGAAGACGCAATTCTACACCTCCAAGTAGCATTTTTGACCCCAGCAATTGACTGAAGCTTAGGCCCAGGTCTGATACATCCGTGTTGAGTATTGACCCAATGCCCCTGACAAAACCCATGTTTCCAAGGTAAAGCGGATATACACTGTTTACCTCTTTTTCCCATCGCAAATAGGACATCCCTCTCACGGCAAGAGTAACCGGCCTGAAGCGGAAATATTTGCGTCCATCAGCGAGGAAAGCCGTGTAATTGTCATTTCCGAGATACTGTTCCACACCTACGCGGAATCTGTGCCCCGCCAACGGTGCTGTCATACCGAAATATGAATTGTCTCCTACAAGTGCCAGATTGGCATTGGCTCCCGTTCCCTTTTTTATGGTGTAATAATTGTCTATTGGCAATTCATCCCCGGTCGGGATTCGCTCTCTTTCAGAAGCAACCAGCTGGTAACCGTTAAACTGGTCACCGATATAATAATCGTTGTATTCGTCCCACCTGAAACTTCTGTAGGTTCCTGCAAGGCCCCCTTCGAGCCTCAGTGTGGTACTAAAAGGATAATGGGCAAAAACATTCAGTCCTTCATCAAAAATTCTGATCAGATTGGAGGTCGATTTTAATGCGGGGATAATGTTGCCGTTTTGATCTTTGACGGTAGCCTGCTCATAATTCTGATATCCGGTGATAAGCGGCACATGGCTGAATCCTACGCCCCAGGCAAGCTGGTTTTTTCTGTTTAGGTAACTGAAAATGCCACCTACATCTATGATCTCTCCGTTTAGCGATAGCTGAGAGTAAAGCTGGTTGTTGCCCAGAAGGTCACTGAATAACATACCTACTCCGCCCTGAAGTCCTGTGGCATTTCTGAAATTGTTGTTGTTAGCACCCACTCCTATGCCGCCACCACCACCGACATAATCCAGTTTGAAGTGTGGTGAATAATCCCTGTTTTTTACTTCGGGTTGTGTACTTGCCAGATCTGCGTCACTGTTTTTAAGACTTGTGCCAATGATGTCTTTTTTATTCAGTCCCGTTACCGGCAGTGTGCCCAGCGTTTGGTCAACTTTTCGGAGGTCGTCCACCTTTTTATTGAGGAGCTGGTCAGCAGATGTTTCGTACACTGCATATTTGCTGTTGTAGTAATGTGTGTAGAGTATCCTGTCTTTTTTGGTGCTTGCTGATATCATAGGAGACAAATTACTGATGCCGCTCACACCTGTGAGCAGGTCAGTCATCTGTAATACATCGCCTGAGATACGATCGTATTTATAGAGGTTTCTCATACCATCCCTGTCACTTACAAAATATAAGTTGTCCTGGTGATCAAATACCGGATTTAGGTTGTCGGCTCCATGAAAAATGTCATAGGTCCTGATGGTACCTGCCGGATAATCCATCTCTGCAAGGTCAAAGGTGTATCTTCCGTCAGTCCTGCCTTTGTCCACACTTTTTCTGTCATAACAAAACACCAGTTTTGTGCCATCAGACGAAAACGCAGGCATGGCTTCGCTGTATATGTCGTTTGTAATCTGGGTGGCTTTTTTTGATTTAATATTTATGCTGTACAAGTCTACCTGTCCTTCTTTGAGTCCTGTAACGATGATTTCCTTACCATTGGGGTGGTAAACGGGGCTTGCAAAGGCATCGAGATTGGAAAGGGAAACAGTATTAAGGGTCTTTCCTGTGTCTGCGTCCTTAATAACCAGTACATTGCGGCCTTTTTTGATACCGACAAAGACAAAGTCCTTGTCG
>JAKQGD010000446.1 GCA_029573365.1 Bacteroidota bacterium
TTCTGTTCAGGGATACAAGATTTTTGATTGCCTTCATCCTCCTGTTTGGAGTTTTAGTCATCGTGGCTGTCAATTATCAGCATCTGTCCTGAAATCAGGTATCCCAAGACACAAAAAGGCCCGGGCACACTAAGTCCGGGTTTTTTTTTTAATATTGCCGTGAATTATGGTGGCAATGGCAAGTAAAATTTATCTTCTGTTTATAGTCCTGGCAATATCTTCAGGATGTCACACTGCTCAAAAATCAGTTGGCGTACCTACAGTATCCTATGGCAAGGTAATAAGGATTTCAGAACTCACCTCAGCCTATGTTGACCCACGTCCGGTAGATGTATGGTTGCCGCCTGATTTCAACGAAAAAAACCGATATGCCGTGATTTATATGTACGATGGCCAGATGCTATTTGACTCTACCACTACATGGAACCACCAGGAATGGAAGGTGGACGAAGCTTTGCAAAAACTGTCAGGAGACACCACTCTGGAAAAGGTAATCATCGTCGGCATCTGGAATGCGGGCAAAAAACGACACTCTGAGTACTTCCCGCAGAAACCTCTCCAACTGATCCCTAAAAACATCTGGGACTCCATCACACATAACACCATAAGGCCGCATGGTTATGAACTATTTGATGGTCCGGTATATTCGGATTCTTTGCTGATGTTTATTGTCAGAGAATTAAAACCCTATATTGACAAAAGATACCCCACCCTTCCTGATGCTGCCAGCACATACATCATGGGATCCAGCATGGGAGGCCTTATGTCTATGTATGCCATCTGCGAATATCCCGGAGTATTTAGCAGGGCTGCTTGCCTTTCCACCCACTGGCCGGGGATCTTTAATACGGACAATAATCCCGTACCCGGAGCTTTTCTCTCTTACCTTGGCTCAAACCTTCCGGACCATACAACCCACAGCATATACTTCGACTATGGAACAGAGACTCTTGATACCATGTATGCAAGATATCAGGTCCTGGCAGACACCATAATGTCAAAAGGCGGTTATCATGCAGGTAACTGGAAAACATTAAAATTTGAGGGTGATGACCACTCTGAGGGTGCCTGGGCCAGAAGACTGGAGATACCGCTTAGGTTTTTGTTGAGGAAAGGAAGTTAGATTTGCCGCTGGCCGCTGGCCATTTGCTGATTATCAGATTATCTGATGGCTGGGTTGGGAATAGCTGGTAGCGGATTGCGTGTTGGCTTGTTGGATAGTAAGACGACTTATTGGCAAATTGAAAAAATTAAGTAAATTGACAAGCCAATAAATAAACTCTTAACCTCAAACCTACCTATTAAACCACGACTCGGGATCGAGCTTTGATTTTTCTTTCCACAGCTCAAAATGGAATTCTGTATTGCCTTCTGCATCGGGTCCTACCCTGCCCAGTGTCTGACCACGTTTTACCTTCTGGCCCTTGCTGACAGTGACTTCCTTGATTCTGGAATAAACCGTATAATAATTTCCGTGGCGGATGATGATCATATTTTCGAAGCCGGGTATAAAAGTCACTCCCACGACCTCGCCTTCGTAGACGCAGTGGACATTTTCCGGCCCCGGCAGGGTAAAATCTACCCCATTGTTGGATACCTGCACATTTTTAAGTGAGGGGTGGGGATGGGTACCAAACCTCCCTGTAATCTTACCGCTGTTGACCGGCCAGTTGAGGGCTCCGCGGTTGTTGGCAAATCCTGTATTGTCGGCCGCTCTTTTAGAGGCAGCGGCGGCGGTTTCGGATTTTTCGCTTTTTTTTGACAGCTCTGCAATGATGATCTTTTCAATGGCGGCATTGAGTTTTTCTCGTTCTGATTCCCGTTTTTTGAGCGAAGTCCTGAGCTTGCCTTCTTCTTTTTCGAGCTTTTTGACAAGGGCGTCTTTCTCCTTTTGTTCTTTCTGGAGCAGTGTCATGTTTTTGGAAGTGGCATCCAGGGTCTCGAGGTTTTGTTGTCTTGCCATCCTGATGTCTTCGTTCTTATCGTGGATCTCGCCGGTGATTCTCTTCAGTTCAGTGAGCTTATGGTCGGCATAGTTTTCAAACTGATGGATGTAACGCCACCGCATAACGAAGTTATTGAGATTCTGAGACGATAGGAGATATGACCATTTGGAGTTGCTCATGTTTCGCAGATAGGCACTGCGGATAACTGATTTGTACTGCCGTGAAATTTCCTGCTGTTTGGTCTGCAACTCTCCTATCCGCTTTTCGTTGTCCGTGATGAGGTTTTCGTTGAGCGTAACTTCAGCTTTCAGGTTTTCGAGGAGCTTTTTGCGGGTAGCCAGCTGGTCTTCGAGAGCTTTAAGCTGACTAATATTTTTTTCTTTGGTCTTTTTTGTTTTCTCGAGTTCTTTGGAGGTTTTTTCTATGTCTTTGATAATCTGCATACGCTGCTTTTCCAGATCTTTGCGGCTCTGGCCGAAAGAGACAAATACCAGGCCGGACATCATCCATACCAGAATCAGCAGGTCAATTGATCTTCTCATAATTGTCAGGTATTGAAAACTGTATCTGTCGGGGCACATTGATCTCAAATTCAGAAAAATTCATTTTTAATGTAGCGTCTCCTTCCGGAGAATATGGAAAAGTTGCCTTACGATCAAAGGCCACCCTGCCATAACCGGCAATGTCACGGTAATCTTCAAAGTCGAGACTTGCCTTCCTTCCGGCGGCATCTGTAATTTCCATCCTCGCCAGGCTGAGATCGTATCCATTGACGAAATAACGGACAGCCAGCCCATCGGTGCTTCCACTCACCACATACCAAACAGAATCTTTTGTCATCGTGGGCTGTACATCAGGCAAGACGACATTGCCAAAAAGCAACTGCTGCATGTCATAAAAATCAGCGTTGATGCCTATAAGTTTGTTTATCTGCGACATGCTCCCTGTTTCGTAAGCTGCCTCAAATCTGTAAAGCACCGTATAACCCTGTGGGTCGGCAAACATCCGGGCCGCTTCGATACCAAATTTTCTTACCGCTACAAAGATGGCACTGTCTCTGACCATCCGGACCGTCATAGACCCGGAAACACCTTCGTCGGGAGATTCAAAACTGGTGCTCAGCTTACCATGAAAATGTCTGAAATCAACATTTCTTTTTTCCAGGGCATCCATGACCTCCCTCACAGAACGCTCAGGTACAGGTCCCAGCTTTTTAGTGGAACTACATGACCACAACAATGCCACTAACATCAAAGTAAACAGACGCATCAGTTGGATTTAATGGAAGTTACCTTGGCAGTGAGCGTCTTTTTGTCACCACCCAGCTTTATGGCTTCGGTCCAGGATTTAACTGCTTCTGCCATATTGTTTTTGTCGCGGAAGATGTCTCCTCTTAGTTCCATGGCCTCAGCGTTTTGATTTTTACTTATTTCCAGCGATCTGGTTAATGCTTCCATTGCCAGAGCAAGATTGTTTTTGCGATACTCTATGAGAGCCTGTGCGTAGCTGACCTTGCTCATGACATATGGGTTAGAGGCAGAAATCATAGATGCTTCATCGAGCAGGTCGATGGCTTTTTTATATTCCTTTTTCTCCACAAGGCACCTGGCAGCGAAATAGTAGGATACGGCCTGATTGGGAAAAAAATCCATAGCCTGTGCTGAAATGGCTGTCAGTTGTTCGAAGTTGCCTGTTTTTTCCAGGGATATCATAAGCTGCTCCCAGACGAGAAAGTTTTTATTGTTTAGTTTTAATGTCTTTTCGTATTGTCTTATGGCAGCAGTGTGTTCGCCGTTGTTTTTGAGCACATCACCGTACAGGGCATGGGCACGGGCATCGCCGGGATGGGCTATGACCAGCTTGTCGCAAAGGGTGATCAGCTGCCTTCCCAGAAGGGTATCTCCTGCGGTGGCATGTTTTTCGACATAAGGCATGAGCTCCTTTACCTTCAACTCAATGGGGGCATCGGGATTTGAAATCATTGGCGAAAGCCCCGCAAAAAAGTCCTGTCTGCTTTCGGATTTACCTTTTATAAGCATAAGGCCCAGCCTTGCATCGGCATCATCAGGGTCTAATTCCACTATTTTCCTGAGGTATGGCTCGGCATCGGCGACTCTGTCATTGGAGTGCAGCATTTTAGCTATGAGGCGGAGGTATTTTACCTGCCCCGGGTATTTTCCCGCCAGGGTATTAAGGACGGCCACAGCTTCGTCTATTTTACCTGCATTGTCGAGTATCTCGGCCTTTTTGAGGTAGATGCCATCGCTCCACCCCAGATTTTTTTCTTTCTGGTCCAGGATGTTCAGAGCACCCGGCAGGTCATTTGCCTTGATACAAAGGCTTACTGCTTCGTCGTATATATCAGGCCGTAGGGGATAAACAGCCATGAGGTGCTTTGCCGATGACAAAGCCAAGTCGTATCTGCCCAGTTCCTTGTTAAAATCGATCTCAAACTTCCTTATCCAGTAATTATCGGGCTCCAGTTTGAGGGCAGATTTCAAGTGATTTTCGGTCTGGTTGAGGTCTTTGGCTTCGTGGTGCAGTTTTGCCAGCTCGAAGAGGATGGCTGCAGAGGGTGGGCTAGATCTGCGAAGTGTATCCAGCATCTTTATGGCGTCGGCTTTTTTGCCGGAGGCCATTAGAAGTCGTGCATGTACAAATTTATCTTCTATGCGTATGTCGTCTTCCGACTTGCGGAGATCCTCCTGCTGTCCTGATGCATACGTTACTGCTGCAAAAACAATTATAAACACATATAAAATCCTGCTCAACTGACTATATTTCTTTAATTACAGAATCTAACCTAAAACGTCGGAAATTGGTTCAAACGTGTGTCTCCGGCAATAAAAATAATTGTCCCGGAATATCAACCAACTTACCGCAGGAAAGACGTAGATTTGTTAACCGATGTTTCAAAAAATAAATTAAAATGTCGCATGGAAGGAATATGGAAGATTATATTGAAGCAAATCATAAGCGGATGGGCTTTCATGTTTCTGTTTGTAAGCATGTGCAATGAAATCATGATTGGTATGGGTCTTGGCAATCATTTCGGCAGCAATCGCAAGATTTTAGCATTGACATTTATCATCAATTTTGCAGTAAAAGTTATGTTGCGGAACCAGCCTAAATAGCCTATGAAAGACACAGCATCTATTATCAATGAATATATTTCAAGTTTGCCTGAAAGGAAGGCTACGGAATTGTTAGGTCTGCACCACCTGATATCAGGGCTTATGCCCGGCTGTAAACTATGGTTTCTCGACGGGAAAAACAGTGAAAACAAAGTAGTATCCAATCCCAACATCGGCTACGGTTCGTACCAGATAAAATACGCCAACGGCACTTCAAGGGAGTTTTACAGGATAGGACTCAGTGCCAACAGCACCGGTATTTCGGTCTATATCATGGGTCTGGATGACAAGACCTTGCTGGCCCGGAGGTTTGGCAAGGATATAGGAAAAGCCACTATTACGGGCTACTGTATAAAATTTCGGTCTGTGAGTGATATTAATACAGACACACTTATAGCTGCCATAAAATATGGTGCCGCTTATAAATCAGGGGATTACACTCCCGACATTTATCCGGAAAATCAAAACCTCATTTTCTAAACTTTTTTGCCAACCACCTCACTTAACAATTTGGGGCAACCTTATCTTTATCTTTATAGAAGATGTTTAAACCTAGGCCTTTTAGGGGTGACAATGCCGATACGTTCGATTTTAGCCTTTTCGTAATCGGAGAAATTGCCCTCAAAAAATACGACTTGCGAGTCGTCTTCAAAGGCCAGGATGTGGGTTGCCAGTCTGTCGATAAACCATCGGTCGTGCGAAATCACAAGCACACAACCTGCAAAATTTTCGATGGCTTCTTCCAGGGCCCTGAGGGTGTTCACATCTATGTCGTTTGTGGGTTCGTCGAGGAGGAGGACGTTGCCACCTTCCTTGAGGGTCATGGCGAGGTGGACACGGTTTCGTTCTCCACCGGAGAGGACCCCTATTTTTTTCTGCTGGTCAGAGCCGGAGATGTTAAATTTACTCAGGTAGGCCCTTACGTTGACCTGGGCTTTCCCCACCATGATGAGTTCCTGACCCTTGCCCACAGCTTCCATGATGGTGAGGTCAGGCTTTAAGTCGTCATGGGACTGGTCTACATAGCTGAGCTGCACGGTATCGCCTATGGTGATGCTGCCGCTGTCAGGCTTTTCTTTCCCCATGATCATTCTGAACAAAGTGGACTTGCCCACACCATTGGGACCGATGATGCCCACGATGGCATTTTTAGGTATGGAGCAAGTAAAGTTGTCTATGAGCACTTTGTCGCCATAGGCCTTGGATACACCGTCGATGTCGATGACTTTGTCACCCAGCCTGTCTCCAGGTGGAATGTACAGTTCCAGTTTGGCCTCCTTTTCTTTGACCTCTTCGCTTTGGAGCTTGTCATACGCTGCCAGACGGGCCTTGCCCTTAGCCTGACGGGCTTTGGGAGCCATACGTACCCATTCGAGCTCGCGTTCGAGAGTCTT
>JAKQGD010000451.1 GCA_029573365.1 Bacteroidota bacterium
ATTAAAGGCATGGCAGATCTGACAAATCGTACTTTTTATGGGTATAACCACAAATAGTTATAACTTTTTTCGATTACGGTCACAAAAAGTCGCATATTTTCTTTGCAGACCACAATCCTTTCTGGACCATATTTTTTCAAATCAGAGGTTAACCCATAGATTCCACATTTTCACTTATTGTGAATACAATTTCCCGGATTCATATTAAGATTAAAGGCATGGCAGATCTGACAAATCGTACTTTTTATGGGTATAACCACAAATAGTTATAACTTTTTTCGATTACGGTCACAAAAAGTAATATATTTGAGTCATGATTACAAGAATTATACGAAAAAGGATCGAACAGACTCTTTCAGGTAAAAAAGCCGTTCTGCTGCTCGGGCCGCGTCAAGTAGGTAAAACCACGATGCTGACCGACATTCACACGATGACTCCAGGATCCCTGTTTCTGGATTGTGATGAACCAGACGTCAGGGCTTTGCTAACAGATGCCACATCCACAAGTCTGAGAGCTTTCCTGGGCTCAGACAGGCTTGTCATCATCGATGAGGCCCAGAGGGTCAGAAACATAGGTCTTACCCTCAAACTGATCATCGACAAACTAAAAGATCTCAGACTAATCATTTCCGGCTCGTCTGCCCTCGAACTCTCCAATGACATAAGCGAGCCTCTTACAGGTAGAAAGACAGAAATTCTGATGGCCGGCATCTCATACGAAGAAATGGAACTGTTTCACGGAAGTCTCGAGGAAACCAGGCTCCTCGAAACAAGGCTTATCTACGGTATGTACCCGGAAATTATATCCTTTCCGGACCGTGCCGAGCAGTCACTCAGAGAACTTACCTCAGGCTACCTGTATAAAGATGTCTTTAACTATCAGGATATACGCAAGCCGGAACTACTGCACAACCTGACTGAAGCTCTTGCACGGCAGGTAGGCATGGAGGTGAGTTACAACGAACTCGCAAAATTACTCTATTCTGATCCTGGTACCATAGGCCGGTACATACAGCTCCTCGAAAAAAGTATGGTCATATTCCGGTTACGCTCGTTTAGCAGAAACCTTCGCAATGAGCTTAAAAAAAGCAGAAAAATCTACTTTTATGACAATGGAATCAGAAACGCTGTTTTGGGTGATTTCCGTCCTGTAAGTCTCCGGTCGGATGCCGGGATGCTGTGGGAAAACTACATGCTCAGCGAAAGGCTCAAATACAATATGAACCACGGACATTATTACAATACATACTTCTGGCGAACCAAGCAGCAACAGGAAATAGATTATATCGAAGATCGAAATGGCCAGCTTTCAGGTTATGAATTCAAATATGGACCCAATAAAGCTGCAAGGTTTAGCAAAACATTTACTGATGAGTACAAACCCGCCAGAACAGAAACTGTCAATGTCTTCAATTACCGCAATTTTGTGACCTGACTTTGACTTTTTGTGGATATAACCACAAAAAGTTATAACTTTTTTCGATTACAGTCACAAAAAGTCGTGTTTTGTTACCTTTCGACCCTAAAAGCTTCGATCGGGATTTCTGTCTTTTCGCCCATAATAATCTGTCTGACCAGATATCCCGTGGCCGCTGCAAGTGAGATACCTACCATAGCATGTCCTCCGGCAACCGTCACATTTTGGTGTGACGGGCTGGGTCCGATGTATGGAAGACCATCCGGCGAACAAGGCCTAAGACCTGCCCAAACCTGCTCCTTACGGGGCATTTCCAGATTAAGGCCCGGGTAGTAACTGTTGGCAGCCCTGATGATGGGAAATACCCTGTTAATGTTTATCCCGAAATTGTGGCCGCTAAGTTCCATAGTACCTCCTACCCTCAGTCCTTCGGGCATAGGTGTTATAGCTACCCTTTCGTCAACAATTATAGCCGGATAACGGATATTATTTGTTTCCATGTTGTAAGTGACACTATAACCCTTTCCTGGTTGAACCGGAAGCACAATGCCGAGTTTTGCACCCAGACTTTCAAGCCATGACCCACCTGCAAGTACCAAATGATCACATGACAACAATTCCTTGTCAGTAATCACGCCCGTCACCTTGCTGCTGTGAGTTTCAAAGCCCTTGACTTCGAGTCCGTATTTAAACTCGACCCCCAACTCTCTACAGGCTGACTGCATTGTGGCCATCATCCCTGGCGGATTGATGTGGCAATCATCTGGGAAATAAACCCCGCCCAAAATTTCAGAACTGACTGCGGGCTCCATGCTGCGAATTTCCCCAGCTGTCAAAATAGGGGCCTCCAATCCAAATTTTTTAGCCATTTCCGAGAGTTGAGCCTCAGCCTTTGCAGTTTTTTGAGTTTTATAAAGCATAAAACATCCTTTGGTCTGCAGGCCAAATCCATGTCGCAGGTCCCTGTCCATTTGGACCGTCAACTGCCGGCTGAGCATGGAGATATTGTATAGATGCGGTGCACTTTGGTTGACTTTTTCCTCAGTGGCATTTTTGTAAAATTTCCATCCCCATTTTACAAGCGAACCGCTTAACCTCGGCTTAATATAAAACGGACTCGAGGCACTCAGCAACCATTTCAGGCCCTGAGCCACAATGCCTGGTGATGAGAGCGGAATGATATGACTCGGTGATATATAACCTGCATTGCCAAAGGAACAATTGTCCGTTCCGTCTGTCCTGTCGGCAACTATAACATCAAAGCCTGCTCTTCTGAGGTAGTAGGCACTCATCAATCCTATCACTCCTGCTCCCACAATGACTGTTTTCATCGGTTGTTTTTTGTGTTAAATCACCTGAAAACCTGCTGCATACGGATCATCTTCCGGGTCTACAAGAATGGTATTGTAACCGTAAATCCTTGCCCATCCCTCTATAGAAGGTATAATCGCGGCATACTCACCCTCCCTGGTCACTTCTTCCACCCTACCGGTAAATGTGCTGCCTATAAAACTTTCATGAATGAATTTATCTCCTGCTCTGATCATTCCTTTGCTAAACCACTGTGCCATCCTGGCTGATGTGCCAGTGCCGCAAGGAGACCGGTCTATGGCCTTGTCGCCGTAAAAAACGGCATTTCTTGCGGTTGAAGCTTCCGACATTACTTTGCCTGTCCACATCACATGGCTGCAGGTGTTTATGGCCGGGTTATTTGGATGTTCAAAAGTGTATTTCTCGTTTATGAGCTGCCGTATTTCTCTGCTCCAGGTCACAAGCTCCTCAGCACTGTGGTTCTCGAGGCCGAAAAAATTTTCCTGCGGATCGATGATTGCATAAAAATTGCCCCCATAGGCCACATCAGCCTTAAGAGTGCCCAGATAATTACTTTGTATTTCAATGCCTGAAGTGTACAAAAACGACGGTACATTGTGTAATCTGACCGAGCGGACTTTGCCATTCTGTTCCCTTGTATAATTTATTATAACCAATCCTGCAGGCGTTTCCATCCTTACGATGCCTGGTATTTTGGGACAGATAAGACCCTCTTCGATGCCTATGGTTATGGTGCCTATCGTCCCGTGGCCGCACATGGGCAGACATCCACTGGTTTCAATAAACA
>JAKQGD010000454.1 GCA_029573365.1 Bacteroidota bacterium
GCGTAATTTCCACGGCATCGAGCACATTGGCCGTTTCTGCTATGATGATATTAACCGCTCCGGCTTTTTCTATAAGTACGGTATCAGGGTCATACCCCACATAGGTAACCACCAGGTAATTTGATTTTGGAGTCAGTGGCAACCTAAACTTGCCGTCAATGTCAGAGATGGTTCCAATCTGTGTTGCTGCCCAGCGTATGGTGGCTCCTACCAACGGTACAAGCTTCCCTTTGACATCTTTTTCGAAAACAGTACCGTCAAGAGATTTGCTTTTTTCAAGGGCACTTTCCGGATGCTTTTTATCGCCCCCTTCCCGATAATGACAGCAAGCAGGAAGGTTTTTATATACATCATCGGAAGCCTTAAATCCATCGGCGTCATGACCGGCAGCCAGTATGGCATCCACAAGCTCTTTTCGGTTAAATAAACCCTGATCAACTTCCAATGTCAGATTATGTGTTTCCAAATCATAATCTGCAAAAACGACGCCTATCACACCAAGGGCAGTATTTTCGATTCTTTCTTCACACATGCCACAAGCACCGGCGACGCCTATCGCTATTTTACCGCCATCATTTGCAGGCGTCACTGCCTGCACTTTCATGACTGGATTTTCTGCAGTCTCTTCCCTGTAATGGCAACACCCGGGCAGATTTTGGTATACTTCGTCGGGGGCCTTAAACCCTTCGGTGTCATGTCCTGCCATAAGCAAGGCGACGATAAGATCGGACTTGTTGAAGTCACGGGTCACCGCTACTGTCAGCTTGTGATCTTCCAGAATATAAGTTGCGGAAGTTACTCCTTTGACTGTTTTTGAAGTGGTTTCAATACGGCTGGTGCACATGTCACACGCTGCTTTAACAGTCAGTGAAATGCTTTGCTGACCGCTGACCCCCACAGACCACAGGACAAAGAAATATATTATTAATAACAATAATCTGTACATAATATTTGATTTGAATAAGTATTTAAAAAAGCTGCGGTTTACCGCAACATGTTACTATGGGACACACTTATCCCATAAAATATCAAATCTTATTCTGCGGAGGATAGGAAACGTCCTGATAGAAATCAAAAGAATGTGTAAAAACGGGAATCTGGTTTCTTTCAATAAACAAATCAAAAAGTGGATTAATGTTAGATGACAAATGTTCGGTTACAAACACTTTAATGCAGCAAAAACACTTGCATCCCTGGTCGCAGCATCCTTTTTTTTCATGGTTATCTTTGGCTTTGTTTTTTTCTTTGCTGCAACAGTTTTTAGTTTCTGCATGGCAACTATTTTTTTCGACACCATAACCGGATAAAGTTTTGTGCACTGTGGTTTGCAGATGCGGACCACAGACAGCCAAAGACTGGCTGAAAATTACAAAGGACAATATAAATGCTAACAACCTCATTATGAAGGCACAAAGGTACAGAATAATTCAATACAAGTCAACCCCCGCAATCACTAGCCGGGAGAAGGTTAATACTTCGCACTTTTAATGTATTTTTGAGGCTTAGGAAATCTGTTAACCATGTCTGATGCCTGGAAGGTAGGGAAAGAAGGTAAAAAAGGGATAGCCAAATCCACGGAATATTGTGTCCTTGTTGGGGTCATCACCAAAGACATGGAAGAAAAGCAGGTGATGGAGTACCTGGAAGAGCTCGAGTTTCTGGCAACAACTGCGGGGGCCGAGACAAAGAAGGTTTTTACACAGAAAATTCCGCACCCCAATGTCAAGTCATTTGTTGGGTCTGGCAAGCTTGAAGAAATTAAGGAATACATAGATAGGGACGAGGATATTTCACTGGTTATTTTTGACGATGACCTTACAGGCAAACAAAATAGTTTTCTGGAGGAGTACCTCAAGGTCAAGATAGTCGATCGAAGCACGCTCATTCTGGACATATTTGCTGAAAGGGCTCAGACCGCTCAATCAAAAACCCAGGTAGAACTGGCTCAGATGCAGTATCTGTTGCCGAGGCTCAGGGGCTTGTGGACCCACCTGGAAAGACAGAGGGGAGGTATAGGTATGAGGGGCCCCGGGGAGATGGAGATTGAAACAGACCGAAGAATCGTAAGGGATAAAATCTCGCTGCTTAAAAAGAAGCTCGAAAAAATAGATCAACAGGCACAAACTCAGCGTAAAAACAGGGGAGAGCTGATTCGGGTAGCTCTGGTGGGATATACCAATGTAGGCAAATCCACTCTGATGAACCTGCTCAGCAAGTCTGACGTATTTGCCGAAAACAAACTTTTTGCCACCCTCGACACCACGGTAAGAAAGGTAGTATGGGAGGCCATGCCTTTTTTGTTGTCAGATACTGTAGGTTTTATCCGCAAGTTGCCACATCACCTGATCGAAAGTTTTAAATACACTGGATGAAGTGAGGGAAAGCGACATCCTGGTGCACGTCGTCGATATTTCTCATCCACAGCATGAGGATCAAATCAGGACTGTGCAAAACACCCTCAATGAACTCGGAGCCGGAGACAGGACCACACTCATGGTTTTCAATAAAGCAGATCTTTACAGGCAAAAATATTTTGATGATTTCCTTGATGCCGGTACCAAGGCGGAAATTATGCAGGAGATCAAGGATAAATTCAGCAACGAATACAATTACCCCAATGTCCTGATTTCGGCAACAGAAAAAGAAAATATTGATGAGCTAAAGGATACGCTTAAGGAGATGATTAAAAGGGAATATAATGTGAGGTATCCTTTTCAGTCAAAAAGCTGGTAAAAAAGGTATATGGATGACATGTTTAAAAAATATGCCAGACTCCTTGTACACTACTGTCTGGAAATTAAGTCTGGAGACAAGCTTTATATAAGCACCACAACACTGGCAGAGCCTTTGCTACGCGAAGTGTACAGGGAAGCTGTAAATGTGGGGGCTCTGGTAGAGTATCAGATGTCTTTCAGAGAACAAAACAGAATATTTTTGGCTGAAGCCAACGATCAGCAACTGGACTACGTAAACCCGTCCTATCTCGAGATGATGAGGTCATATGATGCCTATCTTGTCATCCGAGCTCCATTTAATCTGAGAGAGGACCAGAATGCTGATGGAGCAAAATCAGCACGGAGGCAAAAAGCCCTGCATGAAGTAAACAGAATATATGCTGAAAGGATCGGCGACAGGAGTCTGAAGAGATGTCTCTGCCAGTTTCCAACGCTGGCATCGGCTCAGGAAGCCGGGATGAGTCTGGAGGAATACGAAGATTTTGTCTTTAAGGCCTGCCATCTCAGTGCCTTGGATCCTGCTGCAGAGTGGCTGGAAGTAAGAAAAAGTCAACAGGGCATAGTGGATTATCTAAACCAGAGTGACCGCATCCGGTATAAAAATCAAAGAACAGACATAGAGTTTAGTGTCAAGGGCAGAACCTGGATAAACTCGGATGGCCGTGCCAATATGCCTAGTGGAGAAGTATTTACAGGACCCATAGAAGACACTGTCGAAGGGTATATATATTTTAACTATCCTACCGTATTTATGGGCCACGATGTGGAAGGCATCACACTTCATGTCAGCAAAGGCGAGGTTGTCAGTTGGGAAGCCGAAAAAGGAAAGGAGTTTTTGGACGAAATTTTCCGGATACCGGGAGCCAGGTATTTTGGCGAAGTAGCCATAGGTACCAATTACAACATACAACGGATGACAAAAAACATCCTTTTTGACGAAAAGATCGGCGGCTCAGTGCATATGGCCATAGGTCAGTCGTATGTGCAGACAGGCGGTAAAAACCAGTCTGCCATACACTGGGACATGATCACGGATATGAAATCCGGAGGAAGGATATTTGCCGACGGCAACCTTATTTATGAAGACGGACGTTTCCTTATTTGAAATCAAGTAGAAAGTAATCAGCCGTGACAGAAAGCAAACTTAGCAGATACTGGTCACTTATCTTGGCCTCGCTCAAAGGCGAAGAAAGAGACTACACTGAAGGTAGCATAAGGACAGCCATTTTTTTGCTTGCTATTCCTATGATTCTGGAGCTGGGCCTGGAGAGTGTATTTGCCATTGTTGACATCTTTTTTGTAGGTAAGCTGGGTAGCCACGCCATAGCTATAGTGGGATTTACAGAATCCATGATTACCATAATTTATTCTGTAGCCATAGGATTGTCTACTGCAGCCACAGCCATAGTAGCCCGCCGTGTCGGCGAAAAACAAGTACAGGAAGCATCAATGGCTGCAGCACAATCACTGGTGATAGGTGCGATTATCTCGGTGGTTTTTGGGGTGCTGGGATGGATTTTTGCATCAGACCTGCTTAGGTTTATGGGTGCATCAGAAGAGGTAGTCGCGTATGGCACGCCGTTTACATCGATTATGTTTGCCTTTAATTTTGTTATCGTCTTCCTCTTTCTGATTAACGGCATATTCAGAGGTGCGGGCAATGCTGCCCTGGCCATGAGAAGTTTGTGGATTGCTTCACTGATTAATATATTCCTGGATCCAATCCTGATTTATGGCATAGGGTCTTGGCAGGGCTGGGGCATCGAAGGAGCCGCTATAGCCACTTGTATAGGCCGGGGCACAGGCGTTCTTTATCAGGTGTATCATCTTTTCCGCGGCAGCGGTCTCATCAAGATCAGAATGTCCGACATAGTTCCCAACATTAGGGTTATAGGCCATATACTTGACTTGGCCTGGCCTGCCACCTTTCAGTTTATTATCGCATCAGGCAGCTGGATTATCCTGACCAGGCTGGTGGCAGAAACAGGAGGCACCGATGCGTCTGCCGGCTATCAGCTCGCCATTAGAAATGTGGTCTTTTTTATCCTGCCGGCCTGGGGTCTCAGCAATGCCGCTGCTACCTTGACAGGCCAGAATCTGGGTGCCTGCAAGCCTGACCGTGCCGAAAAAAGTGTTCTCCTCGCCACACGGTACAACGCTGTTTTTATGGCATTTGTAAGTCTTCTTTTTATCTTTTTTTCGCCAGCCATACTTTCATTTTTTACGGCCGAAGGCAAGGTGTACGAAATCGGTATTCTCGCCCTCAAAGTCATAGGGTCAGGATTTATTTTTTACGGTATTGGCATGGTGATGATTCAGGCTTTAAATGGTGCCGGGGATACTAAAACACCTACCTTGATTAATTTTGCCGGGTTCTGGCTCTTTCAGGTTCCACTTGCTTATTGTATTAGCAGATATACTAATTTTGGACTGACAGGCATATTTGCTGCTGTGCCCATCGCAGAAACATTGATAGCCGTTGCCGCCTGGTATTACTTCAAGAAGGGCAAGTGGAAAAAAGTAGAAGTCTGATGACTAAAATTGGACGAAATCCCTAAAGAACCGGGTTTTTTAGCGGCTTTAGCCGAATGTTGTTATTTTTTTGGTTTGTGTTTGGCTTTGGGTTGTTGGGGCCTGTTGGGTTGCTGCGAAACAGGTTTGTTTTGTTTTTTACTAACCTTAAATGTATTGACGCTGGCATTGGGCTGATTGGTCTTTGTTACTACCTGTATGGTGTGGTCCTCATCTACCGAAAGTTTATTTGCTGACATAACGCCCAGGTCGCTGATTATGATGTCATCACTTACGAAGTGCTCCTTGTTCCAGGTTCTATACGAAAGCTTCATGTAGGACAGGATGGTTTCCACAAATCCTTTTCTGATAGGACCGTCTTCCATTTTAAGTGCCTTGTCTATCATCTCCCGGATATTGTAACCATAGTGTCTCCAGTTAAATTCGTGCTGAGGATAGGGCACTTTTGAGGGCTTGAAAGTGATGTCTTCTTCCCTGGGGTCTGCTTCCAGAGGATGGTCTACATCCAGGTCATAATCCGCCATTTTAAATACGTGTCTCCACAGTTTCTGCTTGTATTCCAGGACGTTTTTGGTTTGTGGATTGAGCTGATTGATCATTTCCACAATAGTCTCAACGACCTTTTGACGCTCCTCTTTGTTTTCAAGTGTCTTGGCATATTCCACCAGTTTTTGAGTGGTGCGGCCATATTCAGAAAACTTGAGTTTGTCTCTTGTGGAATTGTATTCCAGACTCAATACTTTTTTCATTGTGATCGGATTTACCTTTAAATAATGAGTTTAAACAATGAATATTATTCTACTGTTACAGACTTTGCCAGATTGCGGGGCTGGTCCACATCACAACCTCTCATGACGGCAATGTGGTATGCAAGCAGCTGCAATGGTATGACAGACAGAAGTGGTGTCAGCGGCTCCTCTGTTTCAGGGATTTCTATACAATAGTCTGACATTTCTTTGATCTTTGTGTCACCCTCAGTGACCACCGAGATGACGATGGCTTTTCTGGCTTTTACCTCCTGAATATTACTGACAACTTTGTCATAGGCTGACTTGTTGGTCGCAATGATGATCACGGGCATATTTTCGTCAATGAGAGCAATTGGTCCGTGTTTCATTTCTGCAGCCGGATATCCCTCGGCATGGATATATGAAATTTCCTTTAGTTTTAGAGCCCCTTCAAGGGCGACGGGAAAATTGTATCCACGTCCCAGGTAGAGGGCATTGGACACATTTTTGATTTCACCGGCTATGTACTTGATTTTTTCGTCTTGTTTTAGCACCTTGGTTACCTTATCGGGAATGCTTTCCATGGCATACGCCAGTTGTATAAAATAGTCTTCGGAAATGGTGCCCCTTCTGTGACCCAGGTTGAGGGCCATGAGAGTGAGTATGGTAAGCTGGCTGGTAAATGCCTTTGTTGAAGCTACACCTATCTCTGGCCCGGCGTGTGTATATGAGCCGCAGTGCGTGACCCTGGCTATGGATGAGCCCACCACATTGACAATGCCGTAGACAAGGGCACCTTTTTCCTTGGCCAGTTCTAAGGCAGCCAGTGTGTCTGCTGTTTCTCCTGACTGGGAGATTGCTATGACCACGTCATCAGAGGAGATGATAGGGTTTCTGTATCTCAACTCTGAGGCGTACTCTACTTCCACAGGAATTCTTGCCAGTTCTTCTATCAGATACTCTGCTACCAGTGCTGAGTGCCAGGATGTGCCGCATGCTGCAAAAATGATTCTTTTGGCACTCATGATGCGGGTGATATACTGCTGCATACCTCCCACGAGCACCCAGCCGTCGTGTGCATTGATGCGTCCACGCATACTTTCACCTATGGTGACTGGCTGCTGGTAGATTTCCTTGAGCATATAGTGGTCGTACCCTTCCTTTTCGAGTTCTTCCAACTTCAGGTCAAGCTCAAGCACTTCGGGCCTTTGCACTTCGTTGTTCAGGTTTATGATTTCGTAAGATCCGTTTTTATGGATGGTGACGATTTCTTCGTCATTGAGGTAGATGACCTTGTTGGTATATTTTATAATGGGCGAAGCATCGGACGCCAGAAAGTACTCGTCATTGCCCAGACCCATAACAAGAGGGCTGGATTTCCTGGCCCCTACTATGACATCAGGATTTTGCTGGTCTATGACTACTATGGCATAAGCTCCAACTACCTTCTCCAGAGCCCTTCTTACGGCCTGGCTAAGGCTGAGATTTTCCCTTTCCTGGTAAGCTTCTATGAGGTGCACAAGCACTTCGGTATCGGTTTCGCTTATAAAGGTATGGCCGATGTCCTGCAGTGCTTTTTTAAGTGTGGCGTAGTTTTCTATGATTCCATTGTGTATAAGAGCCAGTCTTCCGTTTCCGGAAAGGTGAGGATGGGCGTTTATATCATCAGGCTTGCCGTGGGTAGCCCACCTTGTATGACCTATACCTATATCGCCTCTTATGTCAGTATCTTTGGCTGCAGCCTCCAGTTCAGAAACCTTGCCTTTCTTCTTTACTGTAGTGATTTTGCCATTGAGGACGGAGATTCCGGCACTGTCATAGCCTCTGTATTCGAGTCGCTTAAGTCCCTCAATGACTATGGGATATGCCTGCTGGGTGCCAATATATGCAACTATGCCACACATGTGATGATGTTATTTTGTATAGGTTATAATAAGTTTCATAGGGTTGGTGCTGTGTTTTGCACCACACACGGCCATACGAAACGGGGTTTCAGCTTCGGGGATGATGGCAAGCTGAATATCAGTACTCAATGTGGTGTCAGCTATCATCCTTTTAACATGGTTAGTAATGTTAAGTTTGTATTTGTTTCGTCCTGAGGAACTGTTAAGCTGTCCACCAATGATGGAATACAGACTCCCTGTCGTCGTGAGTGACTGGCTGATGTCGCTGATAAACAATTGCCTGCCATTTTTATCAAAATATCTTGCTGCAAGATAGGGTGTCAGTTTGTAGTTGGAGCCGGGTTCATTTAGTATGGCTACCGTCACATCCAGTTCTGCCTTGTTTATTTTGGCTAAATCAAGTTTTCTGACCTGCGAAAGGTCCACCACCGTCCTGGTACCGCCCAGTGACTGTACAAAGGCTATACTGTCACCCAGGGTGGGATTGTTGATAAACGTTTCGACGATGGATCCGCTCCGGTCCTGCACCACCCGGTTTATGGTGGCTGCCCCCAGTTCGTAGGTGTATGTTTTTCTTTGCGTGGTGTCTGCTGAGGCCACGTTGTAATACATGATCAACTTGTTGGAGGTAGTGTTTAACATGGCATTGTCAGACAGATCGAGGCCATACAGGAAGGATTTGCCTTCGGGAGACTCCGAAGTAATCTTGAAGCCTTTAAGAAAATCACCAAACAACGTGTCGTTTTTGGCTGCTTCAAAGTTTTCGATCAGTGACTTGCCAAAATCGTCGTTTAGCCTTATCCTAAGCTGCGGCAGGAGCTTTTCTGATTTTCGGGTTATGTGATTTGTCACCGTGACCGAATCCTTAGGTCTGACTGTAGTAGTACGTGATCCGACAGGGTCCGGAAAAACTGCCAATGTGGTATCAGAATAAAAGGTGTCTTTCCACATATACTTTTCGTCCAGCCGGTAGACATCTATTTTTTGCAAAGCCGTTGATGCAGCGTACGTACCCAGTGTATCATAGGTAAGTACAAGTACCAGTGAATCAAATTTGAGAGCTGATTCCTTACCGTAGTCCGGAAACAAGCCTGTTCGCATCTGGCAGTTAATAAAAAGTTCCGCTTTTGTTTTTCCGTAAAGGTTATCAGACATACTTCCCAGATAGTAGATAACGGGGTCCAGAGATGGGTCGTGAGTGATAAATCTGCCCGCAGGGACTGTATAGGTTTTAAGTCTGGTGCTATCCAGAATACCGAGTTCAATTCTGTTGTCATCCAGCAAGTCGTTTCCTACGGTGATTGGATCCTGGCAGGATAATACTGCTAGCAACAACACAAACGATAACAAACCGTAGAATCGGAATGCAAAACTTCCTTTCATAACAAATCCGGGTTTATGCCTCTTGTTCAAGAAGTGTTTTGTAAAAATCAATTGTCTCGGAAGCCATCTGATCTACCTGTTCGTGTCCCAACTGAAACGGCAGATTCAGAGCTTCTCCATATTCCTTAACGAGTGAATTTGTTATTTCGCTTCCTGAAACGATGGCATCAGCGTATTTTATTGCCCCAAGGTCGAGATTAATATGGTGATTTTGTCTGAAAACATCCAAATCATTCACGTCCAGGTCGTTAATGGCAGCTATATTTAGAAAACGGTCATCAAATGACTGGCTCAGCTGATTGTTGTAGAGGCTGTATATGATTTTGGCATCCGAAAAAACAGGATCGTTTTTGTAGGCCTTTTTCATGTACAATGGAATAAGGCTGGTGATTTCGCCATGAAGATGCACTATATCAGGTGACCACCCAAACTTCTTTACAGTTTCCATTACGCCTTTACAAAAGAACACCAATCTTTCCTGGTTGTCGTTAAACAGTATTTTTTCGCTGTCGTCAAATACGGCTTTTCTTTTAAAAAACTCTTCGTTGTCCAGAAAATATACCTGGAGCCTTGCTCCGGGCAGGGTTGCTACCTTGATGATCAGCGGGTAATCTTCGTCATCAACGATGATATTCATACCAGAGAGCCTCACAACCTCATGCAGCCGGTGCCTGCGTTCGTTGATGGTACCAAACTTGGGCATGAGCACTCGTAGCTCAAAACCGTCATTGGATGCATACTGCGGAATCTTTCTTGCCAGGTCCGAAAGAAAAGACATATCGGTATATGGATCGAGTTCCTGGGTGACAAAGAGGACTTTCTTTTTACTCATCTGGGAGTTATAGAAAAATTTAAAAAATGAGTGCAAAGATAATACTAATTTTTCTATAAACTCATCATTTTGAGGAGATAAAAGTTATCAAAAGCCCAAAAGCTCTGAATTCATACAGCTGCCAATCGGGGTTGTTTGGTTGTTTATTTAAGATATCTCAGCCATAATCTGAGCACAGATGATGGCTCCATAGGTACCCAGAGCGTATCCGAGCACGGCCATAATTACGCCTACAGGAGCGAGTACCGGACTAAAGGCAGAGGCAACTACAGGAGCTGATGCAGCACCTCCGATATTGGCCTGGCTACCCACCGCTAAATAAAAGAAAGGTGCCTTTATAAATCTGGCCACCAGTATCATCACCATTGCATGGGTAAGCATCCAGATCAGGCCTAATAGGAAAAGTCCGGGATTCGAAAGCACCTCCCCGAGGTTCATTTTCATGCCAATGGTAGCCACCAGGATATAGATAAATACAGACCCCCACTTAGAGGCTCCCATATCTTCCAGATGCCTGGCCGGTGTAAATGACAAGGCAAGGCCTACTGTGGTAGCAAACACCACAATCCAGAAAAATCCACTATTAAGGGCACTCAGCCTGTTAGCAATAAGCCAGTCCTTGTACACTTCCATCAGTGGCACAACCTTATCAGCAAGGAAATGAGAAAGACCCACACCGGCAAATGTGATACCCATCATCATGATGAGCCCGGCTGTTGAAGGCAGCTTTTCTCTTCCTGCCCGCAGAGATTCAATTTTTGATTTGAGCCTGTTGAGCGATGAGGCATCGGCTTTTAAAAACTTGTCCATTCTGTCTGATATACCGGCACCGTATAACAGGCAGCCCATCCATATGTTGGCTACAATGACATCAACTACCAGCATGGTGCCAAAAAGATTGTCCGGCACCTGATATATTTCCTTCATCGCAGTCTGGTTTGCACTGCCTCCTATCCAGCTGCCGGCTATGGTAGACATGCCTTTCCAGAGCAGGTCTGGGTCTACAGGAATGATGTCTGGAAAAAGATACCTTGCAGACAGATACGCCACTGGTCCTCCTATCACGACGCCCGCAGTACCTGCCAGAAACATGATCAGAGATTTGGAGCCAAGGCTCATGAGCCCCTTAAAATCGATGCTCAGACATAAAAGGATAAGGCTGGCAGGCAAGAGGTAATTTGTAGAAACTTTGTACAAACCTGACATGTCACCTGAAATCAGTCCCAGGGGCCAGTTAAAGAGGGCAGGAATAAAATAACAAAGCAACAAAGAAGGCACCACCCTGTAAAACTTATACCAGAATCCTTTGTCAATAGATGATGTGTAGAATATGGCTGAGAGGATCAGCATAAGTATGCCCAGAACGACGGCGTCATTGGTTATGTAGGGGACCTGGTGGTTCATGGTACTGTATTGGCCGAAAAATAGGCTGTTTTTCTCGTTATTCCAAAGGGAGTTAAACAAAAAGCCTGTCAAACTTTCGTGAGACAGGCTTTTGTATGTAAATAACTGAGAAAAAATTCAGAATCAGAGCTTGTAGCTGAGTCCTACTGTATAATAATTCTGCAGTTTATCAAGAACCTCCTGGTCACTCATCCTGAGTGCAAATTCCAATCCAACACCTACACCTTTCCAAACATTGAAACCAAGCCAGTTGGTCCATGTACCATTGTGGAGAGAAGGAGTGTTGTTTTTGTAAGAGTAAAAGCCGGTAAGGTTTGTACGCCAGTTTACGCCTTTTACGATCTCAGTATTGTAATCACCTACAATCTTGCAACCCAGCGAAGGAGTAAACTTGCTGTTGTCTTTAGCAAAAATGAAATTGTAGTTGAGCGGGTGGAATACAATAATCATATTTTTCATCGGAGTATAGGTCAATCCCACACCAAGGTCAAGATAACCGGGATTGTTGAAATTTTTAATAACGGATGTTCTGTATTCTCCCAGGGTGGAAGCAGCCAGCTTTTTAGTGATGTTGTATCCAAAGAGGGAAGTTACATTTAGCACATCTGCTACTGGCTCAAACTTGGCATCAGAGTCTGGAGTGAGCTTAAGTTTCTGCCAGCCCAGGTTAAGGCTTCCTGCGTTACGCCAGAAGTATTTGTCAGCGATGTTATTAGCGAAAGCATTAAAACTGCCCAGAATGGTTGTTGCTCTTGAATCCTTTAGATTCCCGGCAGAAAACCACTGATTCCTGCCTGTAATATTGGCACCCAAAGTACCGAAGGCACCCTTGTACCATCCCGGATAACCTGAAATTTTTGTATTTACGGCGTCTATTTCAGACTTGATGGCGTCGACCTGTGCCTGTATTGGAGCGGCTTTACCTTCGAGGTCAGCCTTTTGCTTTTTCAGTTCGTCAAGGGTCTGTCCAAAAGCAACCCCACTAAAAACTATTGCGATAACTAAAGTAAAAAATTGTTTCATAAAATTGATTGATTTGAATTAAAAATAATATTTGTCAATGATGAATTTCTATGTTGTCCTGAAGGATTTTATTCAAGGGTACTATCACCTCCTTGTTGTCAGTCGAAACGGTCACTGATGACTTGTCAAGGTTGGTTATTTTTCCTGTGACGTTGTTTATGGTCACTTTGTCACCAATTTTTAACTTATCTTTTGTATAATAAGAAGCCAGGAAGCTTGCCACAAGATCTTTGGATGCAAAACCATAGCCAATGGAAAAAGCAAAAACACCACCTGCGATGATGATGGAAATGTTCTGGGCAAAAAACTCTGTATTGATTTTTGCCTGAGAAAGGGCCACAATTATTATGTTGACAAAGATGAAATAAAAGACGAAGGAAGCAATAATATTGGCAGATGGCATGCCCAGCGATTTACATGCAGAATACACAACATTTTTAAGTGTATCGGCCAGAAGAAGGCCCCCCATTAATATAATAAAGGCCGCTATCAGGTTGGGAACAAATTTGATGAAGTCCTTGATCAGTTCGGCAAGAACCGGCATATCCAGGGCTCCTATGGCTGCCATAGCAAACACCAGCATGATTATGAAATATACCGTCTTTCCGGCCAGCTGGCTCAGTTTGATGTCTATATTGTTTTTAGAAAGAATATCTATTTGATTAATTTTCTGACCCAGGTTGTCAAAATTGAGGTTTTTAAGGGTCCGGGTGATGATTTTTTTTACAATGCTGGCCAAAATCATACCTATCAGCAGGATGATAATGGCCGTGATAAACTTAGGAATAGCAGATACCATACCCAGGAGCATTTCTCTGAGGGCATTAAGAATGTCCTGGCTAAACATTAGTGAAAACTTAAAAAACATAAGACTATTCTTTTTCTGATTGGTTATTATTTTTTTTGGGCACTTCGTTTTCTCCGGCCATAGACTTCAGCACTTCGCCCACTTTGGGCAGATAGAGTTCCAGCAAAGTGGAAATAAACCCGAAAAAACCGATGTTGGCATTCACCTTCTTTTTTGTCTCTTCATCTCCTGATCCTCGTTCGCTGATTATCTTGTCTTCGAGCTCTTTAAAATTGTTAACCGCCATAAAATGTATTTACGATACCTGTTCATTATAAATTTCCCTGTAAATTTTAAGGAATTTCTCCTTGGCTCTAAGGATTTTCATTTTGATGGCACTTTCTGTCTTGTTAAGCATATCGCAGATTTCCCTAATGGAAAGGTCATCCTGATACTTCATCATCAGGATGCTTTTGTCTTCGGCACTCATATGATTGAGTATAACCCGCAACCTCGAAATATTGGTTTCAAGGATCTCTGCATCATGGAGGTTGTCATCTTCGGTGTCGATCCTCGAAAAATCGTTGACCGCCACTTCCATGTCCTTTTTTTCCCTCCGGATCATGTCAATGCAGTAGTTGTAGGTAATGGAATAGATCCAGGTCGAAAACTTGGACTTTCCGGTAAACCTCGACAAGCTCAACAGAATTTTGACAAAAATTTCCTGAGTGGCATCTTCTGCCGCCTCATTGTCCTTGAGCATTGATATACATTTTGCATACACCTTATTGGTATATCTGTCGTATATCAGATTGAAATAATTGACATTTTGGGTTCTGAGGTATTGTTCAACTGCTTCTTCATCACTCATCGTTTTATACGACGAGCTGACTATTGTAGGGTTAAGTAGGTTTATAATCAATTTAATGCCATTTATTTATAATTATGGATTAAAATGGCCCTTATGACGCTTGATGACCATAAAAGTTACGCAAAATTATAAGTATTATGGTATTATGGTAGAATTGGCCCTGATTTTTATTAACCAAATGCCGGAAAACTGTCTTTTATGCTATTCGGATTTTTGCTGTTAAGATTGTGTTAAAAGAGGTTGGCCATATAACCGAAAAAATTATTTGGTCGTTATAAGTTGAAATTCAGAAACCTATGAAGTCTTTTATTCAGTTTTTAGCTGCAGGCATCACAGGAGGAATGATAGTTCTGGTGGGTCTGCATTTAACGGGCGAAAGGAAAAATGTGGTTGAGCAGATTCCACAGGCGACATTGACATCTTTTAACAGGTCTCCAGTTTTGGATAATGCTAACGGTGATTTTGTAGAGAGTGCACGCAAGACTACCGGCTCAGTAGTCAACATATTTGCTGAAGAAAGTGATGAGCAGGTTCTGGCCAACAGGCAGAAATCTATGCGGAGAGATCCGTTTTTCGACATGTTTGGTTTTGAAGATTTTTTTGGCGGGGGCAATTTTTATGGACCAAAGAATGGAAGTGGATCGGGGGTGATTTACTCCTCAGATGGGTATATCATTACCAATAACCACGT
>JAKQGD010000494.1 GCA_029573365.1 Bacteroidota bacterium
GAGACTAAGGATGAGGTAATAGCTGCATCCGGTGCCGATATTTATGTGGAAGTGGAAGCAAGTTCAAACTATTCGGCTACCGGCAACAGTGCTAATGTCATTCTGACGGCCTATGATGCTTTTTCCGGTGAATCGCTGGCAAACAAAACAGCAAATTCCCCCAAGGTATACACTGACAACCATGAAAAACTAATTGAAAAAGCTATAGAAAAAGAGCTGGATAACCTGCTTAATACCATACAGGAAAAATTTAGCGATATCAGAGAAAACGGCCGCACGATTACTGTGAGAGTGGGTATAGATGAAGGTTCAGACCTCACTATGGACAGTGAAATTGATGACTCAGGAGATCTGCTTTCGGAAATCCTTGAAGCTTACATGGAAAAAAATGCCTTTAAAAACCAGTACCATATGCAGGGTGCAACCAGCAACAGGGTGATTTTTGACATAGTCAAAGTACCTTTGTTTGATGAAGAAGGGAAAAATTTCAGGGTATCAAGGTTTGCAGCTGATTTCAGGAAATTTATGAAAAGCAAGTCCGTGGATGCCAAACAAACAATCCAGGGTAACAACCTTGTATTTACAATCAAAGGATCAAAATAATATCATGAGGCCAGTAGTTTTTATCATCATATTTTTAGCGGGTGTTTTAAACCTTTATTCGCAAAAAATACCAGTCAGTTGTAATTATGACGGACAAAAAATATCATATGAAGTATACCAGAAGTTTTGCAGTTCCTTTGCTGAAAATGGATCCGATGTCGTTTCGCAGCATGGCAGTGCCGTCATTGTGACTCCAGTTTTGAAAAAGGGAACTATGAAACAAATAGAAGGAATCGAGGTTAAAAAAGCAGGTAAAACCACTTTGACAATAAAAATATCTGACAAGATCACCGGAAGGGATACAATGATCAAACGTGATTATGATGTTACCGGCCAGAGCGAATATGAAATACAGTCCGGAATTGCCACAGAAATGCAGGAAGACACGAAACTTTGGAATCAAATTAATGCTGCCATTGTTACTTTGTTTAAGGCAACGGATTGCACTGTACTGGAAGCCGCCATAAAGAAATCAGAAGAAAAAGAAGGGGTTTCGCGGGCTCTCCAGAATTTGTTGCTTGCCCAAAATACCTTTAGCATTTGCATGGGTGATCTGTCCGCTTACGAAAAACAACTCAAGCAAAAATTCAATGACGAGATTTGCGAAAAGTCCCTGTATGATGCAAAAATCATGATTAATTCAGGCAAGGAACATTTGACCGACAGAGCAGTATCCATTCTCTTGCAGATACCCCCTGATGCTAAATGTCGGGAAGAAGCTTTAAAATTGTCAGACGAACTTTTTCAGAAGAATGCCATGAACCAAAAAAGCAAAGAAAAACTGACCAGGTATCGTAAGCTTGTTAATGGCAACGGATATACACAATGGCTGGAACTAATCGAGGATTGAGTATTATTTAGTAACTACTATTAGGGTTTTGCTGTAGCTTCCTATTAGGGGCAGCAGTTATTGTACAACAGTTGCCGGAACCTTGCCTTCCTTAATATTTGCTGAAAATATGTGATACAAACTCAACAGACATGGTGTCATACTTTATTGATGGATTGTCCGCAATTATACGTGCTACCACCTTGTCAGGATTATTGGAGGTGTCAGTGCAGTTTTGGGCGTAATACCTTTTTATCTGGCTTGTATCCTGACTGAAACTTCTGAAGGTATATTCCCGGCACAGATGCAGTTCGAGAAATGAGTTATTGATGACAATCTTGTATTGCGGGAAACCGCTTAAAACTATATCATTGCCGGTCAGGGTGTAAGGAGTGCTTTGGGTTCTGACGTCAATAAATTTGTCTATGCCCCCGGTGGTATCCAGCCTGGCAAATTCGAGCAGAGCGGTATTATTGGCTTCAAAACTTACCTTACGGAGTGATTCGGTGAGAAAATCTCTTTCAATGTAGAAGTTTATACTATCGGCAATTTCAGAATTATCCCTGTTAAATGTACCTATAGTATCTGCCAGCAGTCTGGGTTTTCCTGCAGCATTTATGGCATACGTATACCTGGCATCCATATGAGGACTGTTGTATCTGTATGTTGACGGCACTTCAAATGTAGCCAATTGTTCCTTTTTGCAGGCAACAAACATGGTGGCCGCAATCAAGGCAAGGGTACTGAGGACTGTTTTCATCCCGTTTATCAATTTTTTTTGCAAAGGTAAAGTTTTGGACGGCAATTTGATGGTTATATAAGAGCTATTAATTATATGTTTGACCAGAGCCGTCATTAGAACATTAACGACGGCCTGCCGATAATATTTTAGTCGGCGGTATGATTTTATGTTATATTTGTGAATAAGTAAATTTTGCCATGAAACGGTTCTGGAAATGGGCTGGGCTAGTGATAACGGTTTATATGTTTACGGCTTGTCGGGAGGGCAAACCGACGTCGGTAGACAGTTCGGACTTATGTCAGCTTTGGGATACCTCAGACACACTGTCGATGGAGTCATACATCCGCAGGATGGTGCCCGCCTCAAACACTACCAATGCAGCATACCTACTCGAAGAGGGGGATGCAGCCATGATAGCCAGGGCCTGGATGACTCAGCATGCCAGAAAAACCATTGACATACAATATTTTATATTCTCGCTGGACAATGTAGGTCTTATAGCATGTGACTATATGGTCAGGGCTGCAGACAAAGGGGTAAAAATCAGGGTGCTGGTTGACGATATCATGGTCGAAGCAGAACCTGAAGACATCCTTGCCATGGACCAGCACCCCAACATAGAAATTAAGATATACAATCCCGGTGTCAACCTTGGCAAAAACGCACTGCAAAAAGTGGTAGCTGCTGCCTCTGACTTCAGAGGTATAAACCAAAGGATGCACAACAAAACCTTTATTGTCGATGGTGGAGCCGCAGTAACGGGAGGCAGAAATATAGCGGATGAGTATTTTGATTATGACCATGAGTACAATTTCAGAGACAGGGACATCCTGCTCATGGGCAGGGTCTGTGGCGAGGTTAGCCGGTCTTTCGAACAGTTCTGGAACGATACACTCAGCGTCGCTGTGGCTACGGTTCTGGCCGGAAGCGGGTCTGTTACCTTTCCGCCTGATATGTACCAGGGTTTGCACAGGTACGCCTGCGATACTGCCAACTACTGGCCGCAGGTGAGGCAGCGTGTTACGGCTATACCGGAGGCTTTCAGGCGTATAGTAGAGTCAGGGGATCTGATCACGACCGACAGCATTCTGTTTGTGTCAGATGCCCCCGGAAAAAACCCGGGTACAGCCGGTTTGGGTGGCGGTGGCATCACCACCGATACATTGTTGCGGTTGCTGGAAGGGGCCAAAGAAAGTGTATATATCCAGTCTCCATACCTGGTCACCACAGAAAAGTCCAGAAGTGTATTCAGAAAGCTCACCCAAAAAGGAGTGAAAATCTATATTCTCACAAACAGTCTGGCTTCTACGGACAATCTGGAGGCATTCAGCGGCTACCAACGGGACAGGAAAAACCTGCTGGCCACAGGCATCAGGGTTTTTGAGTTCAGGCCTGATGCCGCCTGCAGGCACAGGCTTATGACAGGATCTCTCCAAAAAGTGGTAGGTCACAGGCCGGTATTTGGGTTGCATGCCAAATCCATGGTCATCGACGGCAGGGTGACCGTAGTCGGTTCCTTTAACCTCGATCCCCGCAGTGCCAATTTAAATACCGAATGTGTCACCATTGTCAAAAACAAGGAAATGGCCCGGAAACTACAGAAAGTGATGGAAAACGAAATGCTCCCGGAAAATGCGTGGGAAACCACACTCCAAACCAATCCTGATAAAAATGTAAGCCAGGGAAAAAGAATCAAGACCAGAATGAGGAGGCTGGTGCCCAAAGACATCCTTTGAACCCTCAGTTTTTAATAAGGGTAAATTCTGTGCCTATATGAAAGAGGGCGTCACCCAGAGAAACGACGCTGGCATTGTTGTGGCCGATGATGTGTCCCTCTACCCTGGAGAATACTTCTGTACTTTTATTGCCAAAGGCTTCCTTTATGTCTCCGAGTTTTTCGCCTTTGTGTATGTATTCTCCCGATTTTTTGGACCATATAAACAAGCCGGGCACACTTGCCCTGATCCAGCTCGTATCGTGTATAATCCACTGCTCGGCAGGAGGAGACATCGGTTGAGTTGCCTGAACCATACCCAGAGCTGTAAGCAGGGATTGTATCGTCGTCAGTCCGTTTTCTATCGAAAGTTTGTCCAGCCTGATGGATTCGCCGCCTTCGTACACTATGGCCGGCACCTTCATATCGCTGGCGGCTCTACGAAACGAATGGGCGATCAGAGGCTGTTCGATAAGATATTTTAGCTGTGTGCTTAAAGCCATGTTTGTGGCAATGGCGTCTTTTTTGTTGTACCTTATCTGAGGATAATTGTATCTGGCATCACCTCCGGTGTGGAAGTCGATGGCCATATCCACGTAAGGGATGATTTTTTTAGTGAGGATAAGGGCCACCCTTGATGCCAATGAACCGTTCATATGACCCGGAAATGATCTGTTGACGTCTTTGCCGTCACTGACATCGCGGCTAAAATTGATAAATCCGTATACATTAAGCAGCGGGATGATGATGACAGTGCCGCATGTAACCTGCGAATAGAGCCCTTGTTCGAAACTTCTCCGTACGATTTCCACGCCGTTGATCTCATTGCCATGTACTCCTCCGAGCACGAGTATGGATGGGCCTGGTATGCCCGTGTGCAGCACGTGAGCATATACATTTATTTTATTTCCTGAAGGCAGCATGCCAGCATTGATACGTATGGTATGCATCTTGCCTGTA
>JAKQGD010000554.1 GCA_029573365.1 Bacteroidota bacterium
AATAAAATAGTATATGTCACCTGGAACGACGAAAACCTGGGCCAGATAAGAGTTTGGAATTTTGCTACCGGCACTTCAAAACAACTCACAGATGAACCGGCCATTTACAGGACTCCTGCTTTTTCGCCTGACGGTAAGACTATAGCTTACCGCAAAGAGGGAGGCAACGGCCATCAGGGATATATCTATAACCTGAATTCGGGAATCTACCTCCTAGACGCCGACGGTGGAAAACCTGAGTTTATCTGTGCTGAAGGCGAAAAGCCCACGTTTTCATTATCAGGCAAGGCCTTATATCTGACAACGGGTGGTTTTTTGTTTGGCTCTCTGAGCAAAGCGTACAAAAGATATGATCTCGAAACAAAAAAAACCGAGACACTTTTCAATACCAAATACGCTACCAATTTTGCGGCAAGCCCTGACGAGAAATGGATTGCCTTTACAGACCTCTATAAAGTATACGTATCTCCCATGCCACATACGGGACAACCAGTGGGCCTTTCGGCCAATACAAAGGCGATACCGGTAGCACAGCTCGGCCGTGATGCGGGCTACAACCTGCACTGGTCGTCAGACAACAAAAAGATTCACTGGACCCTGGGCAACGAATATTTTACCGATAGGCTGGATAGGAGATTCCTTTTCGTCGAAAATGCCCCTGACAGTCTTCCACCCATGGATTCTACAGGTGTAAAAATAAGCCTCAAGTTCAGGAGCGACAAGCCTGCCGGAAGGATTGCTTTCAAAAATGCCAACATCCTCACCATGGAAAATGACAAGGTGATAAAAAACGGGACCATTATAGTGGAGGGCAATATGATAGTATATGTGGGTCCGTCCGCTGGTGCAAAAATAGGAACAAATGCCAGGGTTATTGACCTCAAGGGTAAAACTGTGATGCCTGGGCTTATCGATGTGCATGCACATCTGGGTGCTTTCAGGGATGGTGTGAGTCCGCAGAAACATTGGGAGTATTTTGCAAATCTTGCCTATGGCGTAACCACTACCCACGATCCGTCCGTCAACAGTGAGATTACTTTTGCACAGTCGGAGATGGTTAAAGCCGGTGCCATGACAGGACCGAGAATCTTTTCTACCGGCACTATCCTCTATGGTGCGGAGGGTGACTTCAAGGCAGAAATCAACAGTCTGGCAGATGCAGTATCGGCTTTGAAGCGGACAAAGGCCCTGGGTGCCTTCTCTGTAAAATCTTACAACCAGCCTCGCCGGGAACAACGTCAGCAGGTTATTGAAGCTGCCCGACAGCTGGGCATCAGGGTAGTACCTGAGGGCGGCTCATTTTTTTATCACAACATGTCTATGGTGGCTGACGGTCATACCAGCGTAGAACATAATATACCTGTGGCTCCCCTGTTTAATGATGTGGTGCAGTTTTGGTCAAAATCGCAGACCAGCAATACTCCCACACTGATAGTAAACTATGGAGGTCTCAATGGCGAATATTATTGGTATCAGCATACGGATGTGTGGAAAAAGGACAGGCTTCTGCGTTTTACACCGCGTGCCATCATCGATTCGCGGGCCCGCCACAGGACCATGGTCCCTGAAGAGGAATACCAGAATGGACACATTCTGACCTCAAAGTCACTCAAAAAGCTCAACGATGAAGGCGTAAAAATAAACCTCGGAGCACACGGACAGTTGCAGGGTCTGGGAGCACACTGGGAACTGTGGATGCTGGGACAAGGGGGTATGACCAATTTCGAGGCTCTGAGATGTGCCACAGTCAACGGGGCTAAACTATTGGGCATGGAAAAACAGTTGGGCACACTCACAGCAGGCAAACTGGCGGACCTGATCGTCATCGATGGCAATCCTCTGGAAGATCTCCGCAAATCCGAAAATGTGGTTTACACCATGATCAACGGCAGGCTTTTTGATTCATCTACCATGGATGAGGTGTATCCTGCAGAAAAAAAGAGGACGAAGTTTTTCTGGGAACTTGACGGTAGTGGCAATGCATATCCGTTTTTTCAGGAGACCAACAGTTTTATGGGGCCTAGGTGCTCCTGCGGTCTTTAGTAGAAAATCGTTGGTAAAAATAATTTAACCAAAAGAAACTTTTCTTTACATTTTTATTAACGGTCTTAGGTTGGGCTGCTTCGTTTTACGGTTGTAATTGGTGCAATAAATAAAAGCATCAGATTAAATAATCAGTAAAACAAAAAGTCATGAAAAACCTAAGATTTTTAGCAATGGCAGCCATCGTCTTTGTAAGTGCAACAGCATCATGGTCACAGATATCAGCAGGCGTAAAAGCAGGAGCCAATTTTGCAGATACAAGGATCAATGGCCTGATAGACGGCCTCATCCCTGACCCTCAGACATACACAGGATTTACAGTCGGTGCTGTCGCTGAAATCCCCATGGCAGGCCCCTTGTCGTTCAGACCTGAGCTCAATTACACACAGAAAGGTTTTGTCATTTCACAGGCCCTGGATGTCAATGTTTTGGGCATAGATGTGCCCTTCGGTGCCAAGGCAAAAACCAGGGTCAATTATATAGAGGCACCTCTCTTGCTCAAATATAACTTCGGTACAGGTGACGCCTCATTTTATGTAACAGGTGGTCCGACCATTTCATACGCAGCAAACGCACACCTGAGGCCGGTAGCTTCCGTGCTTATAGATATAAACCTGCCACGCACCAATATAGACCTGAGCAACAACATATACCAGAGATGGGAAGTCTCAGGCACACTCGGAGCAGGTGCACAGACCAAAGCGGGCAATGGTAAAATATTTGTCGATGGCAGATACAATATGGGATTTACCAATATGCTCGATAACCCCATAGTAAACCTTAGTATTAAAAATCAGGGATTTGCCCTGTCAGCAGGATACCTTTATACCTTCAGCATGTAAGAGATTCCGTTAGCACTTCAATAGGCCGGTCTTCCCAAAGGGGAAGCCGGCTTTTTTGTTGTTTTAAGCGACAAATAGCAGAAATTTTTTAATGTTTTTGTCAGATGGTTGCAGCATGCAATGTACATTTTCCATACATTTGAAAACAAAACCATTCTATGGTCAGGCCGACATTGCTTTTATATTTTTATTTCGGGCTCACCGGGATATTGGCAAGCCAAAATATTACTTATTTTCAGGAGGGGGCCAGATGGATCTATACGGCTAAGGAAAGTTACGAACCAGGACAAATTTGGATAAACGGCTATCTGGAAAAATGCCAGATCAAAGGAGACACCACCATAGAAAATGTACCATATAAAAAATTGTATAAAAATTATTTACACACACAGACCTCAATGCCGCCTCCGCCGCATTCTCAGACATTTTCGTGGTATTACGAAAATACAGGACCTTTTTATCTGCGGCCTGATG
>JAKQGD010000557.1 GCA_029573365.1 Bacteroidota bacterium
GCCATCACAGTAGGCTTTGGACTGTCCCCGGTCAATCCGTATACCATAGGCACCGGCCACAAAATTGCAGAACTTCCGCTATTCAGCGGTTACGAACTCAGGTCGTTGCTTTGTTTTATAGGCCTCGCTTTCGTGGCTGCATTTAATGTAAGATACTTTCGGAAAATATCCGCAAATCCATCATTAAGTTTGTCGCAAGGCATTGATGCTCATGGGTTTACTTTATCCAGGCCTCTGGAACAATATAGGATGTCGGTGCTGGACTATGTTGTTATTGGAACTTTTATTGGCGGTATTGTTGTCATCCTGTATGGAGTTTTCAGGGAACATTGGTTTATAAACCAGATATCTGCCGTATTCTGTATTATGTCGGTCATCATTTCGCTTATAAGCAGAAACTCGGGAGTAGAATTTGGAAAAACTGTATTGAAATCAGTAGCAGAAGTTGCACCGGGGGCTTTTATGGTTGGATTTGCCAATTCCGTAAAGGTGGCACTCGATATGGGACAGATCAGTGATACCATAGCCCATCATCTTTCGCAGTCACTGATGGCACTCCCTGTGTCATTAACAGCTGCAGGCATGGTCCTGGCACAAACATTGATGAACTTTGTCATACCTTCAGGAAGTGGACAGGCCCTGGCTACCTTGCCTGTGATGATACCTGTAGGCGAGCTTACGGGTATGACCAGGCAATCAACGGTTTTGGCCTTTCAGATTGGTGACGGCGTTTCTAATCTGATAAACCCCTCTCTTGGAGGCATTGTGGCCATGCTGGGCATGTGCCGTATTCCTTTTGACAGGTGGATGAGGTTTATATTCCCCTTGTTCTTAATTGTCCTGTTTTTATCCATACTTTTTGTGGTAGCAAGTGTCCAAATACGTTACGGACCATTCTGACTTTGTATTGCTAACCTTGCGGGGTAAATTTATAACCTACACCCCGCACAGAATGAAAATATCTGGGATTCCTGGGGTCTTTTTCAAAGTATTTTCTGAATGACAAGATAAAATTGTCTATGGTCCTTGTAGACGGATAAATATCATAGCCCCAAACCGTCTGAAGTATTTGATTTCTAGAAACCACCTCGTTTTTCCTTTCGGTCAGAAGCCGCAAAAGCAGAGCTTCCTTTTTAGTCAGGTGCAGATCTCCATGGATTCCCCGGGCGGTATATTCGGCAAAATTAATCTCGTTTCCTTCCCATTCATAATGGTTGGTACCATTTGTCTGCTCGCTTTCGCGGGAACGGAGGATGTTTCGGATACGCAATAATAATTCTTCAAAATGAAAGGGCTTGGTTAAGTAATCATCGGCCCCTAGTTTCAAGCCTGAAATTCTGTCTTCTGAGGCATCCCTTGCTGAAACAAAGATGATTCCAATGTTTTTATCGTTGAGCCTGAGTTTTTCACAAATACTAAAACCGTCCAAGCCCGGTAACATGATATCCAGGACAACAAGGTCGAAATGCTGGTTTTCTGCAAAATCCAATGCTTGTCTGCCCTCAGCTGTAGATACAACGTCATACCCCTCCAACCTGAGATTAAGTTCGATGGACTTCCTTATTTTATCCTCATCTTCAACCAGAAGAATTCTCATTTTGACTTTTGGATTGTTGGTATTTTAAACCTGAATATCGTACCTTTTGGCTGATTGTCCTCGACTGACAGTGTTCCAGAATGGGCATTTACCAATTTGCTGACTATATACAAACCAATGCCGGTGCCTTTTGTTCGGCGTGTTTCTTCGGGACCTACCCTATAAAAAAGTTTTGTGATGTTTGGCTTTTCTGTGGCCGGTATACCTATGCCTTGGTCAGCTACAGAAAATTCAGCCCAGGCCCCCGAAATTTTGGCTTTGATTTTAACTTGGGCCGAGGATTCAGAATATTTTACGGCGTTGTCTACCAGATTGGTAAAAATGGAGACCATCGCATCGTGATCGCATATGACCGGCATTGGTTCCGCATTGTCATTTTCAAAAACAATCCTCGCTCCAGGCCATTGTCTGCTGCTGCCTGACACCACTTCGTTAATGATTTGCTTCACATCGACTGTTTCAAAATTTAAGCCTATATGGCTCCCCAGCCGGGTTGCAAGTAGAAGGTTTGAAACCAGTTTTTCCAAACGTAAATTCTCTGCCAGGATATCTCCACTGAGTTCCCTGACCATATCTCTGTCTACTTCACGTTTTTGCAATGTTCCGGCCAGGAGATTTATAGCCGTTATGGGAGTTTTAAGCTCGTGAGACACTGATAGCATAAAGTTTTTCTGGTTTCTGTTGGTTCTGATTTGATTGGTGTATGCTTTTTGTATAAGGTACATCCCCAAAACGAGTGAAAAGCCGAAAACAATGCCTTCGCCGATGATCATTTTTCTTTTTTTATTGTATTCAGAGGCAAGGGCAGGGTATTTAAGGATGGAATCATTAGAGGTAACATCGGTTATACCCGGATGGACCCCATGATCCAAAAGCAGGAATTGTTGCCGGTAGATTTTTGCATTGCTGCCAGATAGCAGGATGGCCCACCAGATCAGTGCCATAAGCATATACACCATGACCCCATAAGACAGGTATTTCATATTTGGATGTTTATATTATGTGTTTTATAGCTTCAAAATTAATGATTGGTAACAGATCGGGTAAATTTTTTAAAGTTTTAAAAATCTTTTATGGCTTTCGCCAAAAAGGAAAAAGTTTAAACTAAAGTAAGGTATTAACCGGGTTTGTGATTTTGGCACAATTATTTCTATATTTTTATGGTAAATATGGATACATTGATAAACAATGATGTCTACTCAAGACTGATTTACCGCTTTTTAATGCAAAGCGGCAAGGTAGCCATTCCGGGCATGGGTACATTTGTGCTTGTCAGAAAAGCTTCTGAATTCAAAGCTGACCACACGAGATTACAGCCTCCCCAAACTTCCATTGAATTTTTATATGAAGAGGATCCTGGGTTTTACTTAGCTGATTTACTGGCAGAAGACGGATATTCCAAAGAAGAATCAGACAAAATAGTAAAGTCCATAGTCTTTGACTATCAAAATGCAATTTCAGAAAAAAAGCCGTTTCGGTTGTCTGTTTTTGGAGCATTGCTCAATAAAGTAGTCCTTGAAGACCGTTCCGGGACTTTTAATAAATACTATGGCCTTCGTGAGGTGTCTATGAGTCCGGTTCCTGTTCGGAAGATACTGACAACTCCTGATGATACATTAAACGGACTTGATTCTCCTCTATTCAACAGTAAGGAGCAAGGTTCTATGTCTTATTTCTGGCCACTGCTGGTAGCATTTTTGACCATCCTGGTATTGCTTCTTCGCCTGGTCGGTGAAAAAAAAACTACACCTCCTGTAACCGAGTCCTGGGAGATTATAGACACTCTCGGTATGGATACAGATACCAATATATCAGCTGATACCATTTTGCCGGCTCAAACGCTTGATACAATTGCAACTGCCCAACTACCGGCTGATGTTACACCCGAGCCACAATCTACTAAGCCATCAGTGAGTGAAAACCAACCCTGCGTGCTTGTGGCAGGAGCATTTGCCAGAGAGTCGAATGCCCGGAATATGGTAAGAAAGCTGAAAAGGAAAGGCTACAAACCATATGAGCAAAAGTCAAACGGCCTGCACAGGGTAGGCATCATATTTGACTGTCAGCTTTCAGACCCGGATGCCTTTAAGGCCAGGGCAGAAAGGGATATGAAACAGCAAATGTGGTACCTGAAGGATACGATTTGATTTCAGGTATATAACCCCGGCCATCAGCATTTCTATTTTGATTATATTTGCAGCCCGCAAAATAACAGAACATGTCAGAATCAGTCTTAAAAGTAGAGCAATCGGGTTCTTTTTACATCCTGACCGTAAACAGGCCTGAAGCCCTTAATGCTCTTAACAAAAGTGTATTTGATGAGCTTGAAACATTTTTCACTGCCAAAAAAAACAATTTTGATATCAGGGGAGTGGTTATAACAGGTGCTGGATCCAAGGCGTTTGTTGCTGGTGCCGATATTAAAGAGTTTTCCAGCATGACCGCAGAGGGCGGTGCCACTTTTTCCAAACGTGGCCAGGACATATTCTTCCTTATAGAAAGATTTCATGCTCCGGTTGTAGCTGCAGTCAATGGATTTGCATTAGGTGGCGGCTGCGAGCTGGCCATGGCGTGCCACATCAGGGTTTGCGGCGAAAATGCTCGGTTTGGCCAGCCTGAGGTCAATCTTGGACTTGTGCCGGGCTACGGAGGATCACAAAGGCTCATACAGCTCATAGGCAAGGGCAAGGCACTAGAAATGCTGCTCACAACAGACATGATTGACGCGGCAGAAGCCTTGCGGTATGGTCTTGTCACCCATGTGGTCCCTTCGGGAGAAGAGCTGGCGAAAGCCTTGCAGATCCTTGAGAAAATAGCTTCTAAAGGGCCCTTGGCTGTAGCCCAAAGCATCATCCTGGCCAACGCCTATTTTGACAAGCAGGCCGACGGCTTTGAAATAGAATACAAAAACTTTGGATTTACCATAG
>JAKQGD010000572.1 GCA_029573365.1 Bacteroidota bacterium
AGGATTCCGTCGTTTTTGAGCAATACCACAGATTTCCTGGCCACGTCCCTGCTGGCTTCGAGGTTTTCCTTAGACATGATGACTGTAGATTCCCTGTTTTTGTCGGAAAATCTGTATGGGTTTTCAAACAACCCCAATTCCTTTTTGATCCTGAGTATACGTCTGACGGCATTGTCTACCTGTGCCATAGATAGACGTCCGTCGGTTATGCCGGCTTTGATCTTGTCCTGGAAGATGCCTCCCTGCATATCCATGTCCATGCCTGCATTGAGTGACAAGATGCCAGCATCGGTTTCGTCTTTGACTACGCCATGTTCCACCATTTCGTTTATGGAGGTATAGTCTGACACCACAAAACCGTCAAAGCCCCACTCACTACGTAGTAGGTCTGTAAGCAGGTATTTGTTGCCTGATGCCGGTATACCATCGTACTCGTTGAAGGAGGTCATTACGGTTTTGGCTCCGGCTTTTACCGCAGCCTTGTACGGGGGCATGTAAACCTCCCTGAACATCCTTTCGCTCATGTCCACGAGATTGTAATCACGCCCGCCCTCAGAAGCACCATACCCTGCAAAGTGTTTTACGCAGGCCACGAGCCGATCTGTGCCGGCAAAGTTCTTTCCCTGTATGCCTCTCACCCTAGCCTCGGCAATCCTGCTGCCCAGATAAGGGTCCTCGCCGGCACCCTCCATGACCCTGCCCCATCTCGGATCGCGGGTGATGTCTACCATGGGAGCAAATGTCCAGTGAAGACCGGCGGCTGCGGCTTCTTTTGCCATGACGTATGCCGATTTTTCTATGGCTTCCAGATCCCAGCATGCGGCTTCGCCCAGCGGTATGGGAAACATCGTTTTGTATCCGTGAATAACATCATACCCAAAAAGCAGGGGTATTTTTAGCCTGCTTTCTTCGACTGCAATTTTTTGAAGACGAGTGGTAAAGTCAACGGTATGGCTGTTGAACAGGTTGCCACACCTGCCGGAACGTACATCGTTTTCGTAACCGCTCCTGATGGTAGGGCCTGTCATTTCCCAGTCTGTGGTAAAGAGTGTCATCTGTCCCAGCTTCTCGTCGAGGGTCATGCGTGAAATAAGGTCCTCTATGAAAGCATCCTTTTGAGGTTCACCAATGATTTTGTCTGTTTGTTTTTTGGAACATGAAACCGA
>JAKQGD010000619.1 GCA_029573365.1 Bacteroidota bacterium
ACTTTTGCAACTGGGCTCCTGAAATGCAACGAAAAACCCTTTTCTATAACCTCCAAAACATCAAAACAATGAATTTGACAAATTTTATGACACCAAAATACATCAAGGTATTGCTGGGATTTACAGCCGCTAATCTGGTCATTCTTGCTTTCAGAAATAACCATGTAGGCGACTCGATGTTTGACTTTCTAAAATCAAATCTGTGGTCAGGTATGATACCTTTCATTATAGCCGTAGGCATGCAGATCTTTTACCACAGGTTAAACAATTTTTTCTTCATTTGTGCAGGCCTTTTGTGGTTATTGTTTTATCCCAATGCTCCGTACATGATCAGCGATCTGATTCATCCACATGAAGAAGTCATGGATGCGACAAACCACCAGCTTATTGTTTTTGATACTCTTATAGTATTTTCTATAGCCATGCTTTCAGTTTTTTATGGTTTTGTGTCGCTCAAAATCATTTTTAACCTTGTGAGGACCAGGTTTGGAGAGAGGATTGCCCACATAGCCATCATATTCAGCATATTGCTCAGTTGTCTTGGTTTTTACATGGGCCGCGAACTGGTGTCCCAAATCAAAATTGGCAACGGCTTCCTGTATTCATCAGAGTTCTTTCTTGAGCCGGTCTTCATCATCAAGACAGTATGGAATTCGCTGTTTCCCATCAGTGAGCGACTGCCTGTATACTACATGATGGCCCTGTTTGGCTTTGTGCAATACCAATTGCTGGTCATGATGAAAGATGTTAGCGATATTGAAGAAGCCAGGATTGTAACCAAGGAATAATTACAATTTGATTAACACACCCAAAAAATCAAAATTAAAATGAGTGAAACAAGAAAAATTTCCATCATCCTTGCAACCATAGCCGCTATCATATTCCTTCCGCTGTGGGGTTCGTACATCCATCACAATGGCAAATTTCCCGAAGGATTTTTTGCATATCCCATGCTGACATACCAGGAAAAAGCCGGATTTAGTTGGCCGATTTTTATTAGTGTCGCCATCCTTGGCTTTGTAGTTTTCCTCTGGTATCTTTTTCCTCATTGGTTTGGATTTCAAAAAACCTCACCACCGCCTCCTCCCAAGGTTGTCAGGGTTAAATGGCCTCTTTGGTTCTGGATCGGACTAGCAGCCTGGGGAGCATCTGTATTTTTACTTTGGACCAAATCCAATGAGCCGCTATGGTTTCTTCACTGGTCGGATTTCCCTCTTTTCTGGGGTCTGGTTCTGATGATTGACGGATGGACCTATAGACGCAATGGGGGCAAATCCATCATCAGCGAGAGGCCTCAGGAAATGGTTGGAATCGGCGTATCCTCAGCCATGGGCTGGATGCTGTTCGAGTACCTCAATTTTTTTGTGGACGACAATTGGTATTATCCTTTTGGCAATATCATCGATAGGGAAATGTTCCTGCTGTATGCCATAGTCATTTCAACAGGATTGCTGCCTCTTTCCTTTGTTTTTTATGAATTGTTCAACAGTTTCAATGTATTTCGCAACAGGTACACCAAAGGGCCAAAGATCATTCTCCCTGAACTGCTCAAAACATCACTCATAGTCATATGCCTGGCCAGCCTGCTCGGAGCCGGACTGTATCCTGATGCCCTGTTTTTCTCCTTGTGGCTTACCCCTGCCATGCTTATAGGGCTGGTTCTGGACAAGCTGGGCATCTGGACTCCCATCAGAAGCATCGGCCAGGGAAACTGGAGACCATCTATGGTATTTGCATTGACCTACCTCGCTGCAGGGCTTTGTCTGGAATGCGAAAATTATTTTTCAGGCATCCATAATGGCAGGGAAGTCACTTTTACTCAAGCCCCGGCCTACTGGCAATACAACCTGCCATACGTCAATGATTATCACCTTTTTGAAATGCCTGTGGTTGGATTTTTTGGCTATATGCCGTTCAGTATCTATGTATGGCTCTGGTGGATAGCTTTTGCTTACATCCAGGGCATACCTTCTGTTTTTTTCAAGGAAAAGGCATTTGAACCAAATACCGTAGAATAATATGTCATTTAGGATTATTTATATTGTTTGCTGCTTCGTGCTTTTTTGGGGAAATCTGAAAAGCCAAGATGCTATCAGATGGGATGATACCGGAGATTACATCAACATCTCGGACAAAGTCAGTCTCCTGGAAGACAAATCCGGAAAACTGACATTGGAACAGGTGATGTCTCCGGACCTCTCACATGATTTTACAGCATCCGACAAGGTAATCCTGAATTTCGGTTTTACAGAATCATCCTACTGGATCAGGTTCGTTTTTGACAATACATCCTCAGAGGACCTGGTATTGGAACTGGCCCATACCCACATTGAAAAAGTCAACTGCTTCATTGCTGACAGCACCGGTAAGACCGAAACATATACCGCCGGTTTTTCCATGCCAATGGAAAAAAAACCATTGATGCATCATTTTCAGATTTTCCCTCTTGCCAAAGGTAGGGCGGCATATTATATCAGAATCAGCCCTCCGGTGCAGCCGTTGCCGGTAAGAATATATAAAAATTCTGCTTACGAGGTAAAAACATACCGGCAGCATCTGGTTTACGGCTTTTATGCAGGCGTGATGTTTTTTGTCATCATATCAAACCTGTTTTTCTTCTACTCCCTCAGAAACAGGCTGTTTCTGTTTTACTCCGGGCTGGTACTTCTTTATCTGAGTTATGCCTCCATAGTCATGGACGGATTTATACTGTATCTTTTCCGGGGAATCGACCTGAGGTTTTGGTATCTCTTCATTCCTACCATCGGAGTACCACTTCAGATGTTGTATGCTCTGATTTTTCTCGAGGTCAGAAAATATGCTCCGGCCTTGCACAAAATGACTACCTGGCTGATCGCCTATTTTATTGTATATGCGGTTTTGCGTTTTTTCCTGCCTCTGAAAATAGTACTGGCGATGAATACCATCCATGCCCTGATCTCGTTTTTCGGCATGTTTTATCTTGGATACAGGACTTCAAAAAAAGGCAACAGGCTGGGCTTTTATTTTGCCATGGCCTACCTCATTTACTTTTTGCTTGTCCTTACAGAGGCCACCTATGTCCAGGTAGGCAAACCAGGCTATTTTGCAGAGCTGAGCCATGTAGCCTGGGCTACACTTATCGAAGCCCTCATCCTGTCGTTTCTCCTCTCAAAAAAATTTGAGTGGGAAAAGGAAGAAACCGAGTTGCAACGAAAGGAAGCACAGGAAAAACTGGTAGAAAAAACACTGGAAAACGAACGTATCGTCAGAGAGCAAAATGTCACCCTCGAGAAAATGGTGTCTGAGCGCACCACAGAACTGGCCTCTTCACTGGAAAACCTCAGGCAAACCCAGAACAAACTCATCCAGTCAGAAAAACTCGCTTCGCTAGGCGAACTCACTGCGGGCATAGCCCACGAAATACAAAACCCTCTCAATTTTGTCAATAACTTTGCGGACGTATCAGCAGAACTCTCAAAGGAACTGATGGATGAACTTCAAAAACCTAATCCCAATACCGGTGTCATCAAGGAACTGTCATCTGACCTTATGGGCAACCAGGAAAAGATCAGGCATCACGGCATGAGGGCCAGCAGTATCATAAAGGGTATGCTGCAACACTCGAGGTCATCCACAGGGCAGAAAGAGGCCACTGACATCAATAATCTCTGCGACGAATACATACGCCTGGCTTTCCACGGGCTGAGGGCCAAAGACAAGTCGTTTAACTCTGATTATTCCACTGATTTTGACTCCAATATGCCATTGATTCCTGTGATACCACAGGAATTGGGCAGGGTGCTTTTAAACCTGCTTAATAATGCCTTTTACAGTGTACAGCAAAAAAGTATGACTGCCGGTGCCGGCTACAAGCCAAAGGTAACCCTGGGTACAAAATACGAAAAAGATTCCATCCTGATCACCGTAACAGACAACGGCATGGGTGTTTCAGAAAAGGTGAAGGACAAGATTTTTCAGCCCTTCTTTACCACAAAACCCACCGGTGAGGGTACCGGCCTGGGC
>JAKQGD010000589.1 GCA_029573365.1 Bacteroidota bacterium
CGATGCCAAGCTCGTCTTCTGCACATATCATGCCGTGGGAATCCTGACCCCTGATTTTACCCTTCTTGATGGTCCAGGGCTTACCTTCGGCGTCATACAAAGTGGTACCTATAGTAGCTACCATGACTTTCTGTCCTGTGCCTACATTGGGTGCACCACAGACAATCTGTAATTCCTCGCCGGTACCTATATCGACCTTAGTCAACGATAGTTTATCCGCATCAGGATGTTTTTCGCAGGCCTTTACGTGGCCCACTAAGACACCAGCCAGCCCCCCTATTATAGATTCGACTTTTTCGATACCCTCCACTTCCAGACCGATCAGAGTCAACATTTCTGCAATTTTCTCCGGTGTATATGTGATGTCCAGGTATCTTTTTAGCCAATTCAGCGACAATTTCATGCTGCACGTTTATCTTATCAGAAGATGAATTCTATATTAATCTCACAAAAGTACAATATTACATCCAATGGCTTATGAATCGGTGGTAAAAATTGATGATTTGCAGCTATGGACAGGTAAAAAAAGGGTAGTTTTATGCTGGCTGTACTTGCTTCATGAGATTGGAGTTTTTGTAAACCGCATTATTTTTTACCTTTGCTGAATACGAAAATTTAAAGAATATGAGTCTTTTTTCGGGTGTCAGGGTTATCGGCTTTGATGCGGATGATACTCTGTGGAGCAATGAACCATACTTTCGTGATGCAGAGGAAAAATTCTGTGATCTGATGGAGACCTGGCTTCCCAGACACAGTGCACAGAGAGAATTGTTTGCCACCGAGATCGACAATCTGAAGCTATACGGGTATGGTATCAAGGCATTTATGCTATCCATGATAGAGACAGCACTCAGGATAGGCGGCGATACCCTGCCTTCAGATGCGGTGGCCCGGATTATAGAGATAGGCAGATCACAGCTTGAGTTGCCTGTCATCCTGCTCGAAGGGGTGGAAGAGACGCTGCAGAATCTTTACGGACGATACAGGCTTGTCGTTGTCACTAAGGGGGATTTGCTGGATCAGGAACGAAAACTCGAAAAGTCAGGCCTTGCCGGTTACTTTCACCATATAGAGATTGTTTCTGAAAAAAGGGCTTCTGATTACCAAAAACTGCTTCGCCACCTGGATGTCAACCCCAATGAATTTTTAATGATCGGCAACTCCCTTAAATCTGACATCCTGCCTGTGCTGGAATTGGGATGTCTGGGAGTTCATGTACCTTTTCATACCACATGGGAACATGAACAGGTAGATGTCATCGTTTCCGATCCGGGATTCAGGCAGGCTGACGAAATAAAACAAATCCTTACATGGCTGTGAGTGACCGAGTAGCTGTAGACGTAACTAACTGGAACAGAAGGGAGATTTACCGGTTTTTTTATGCTTTTTCTGAGCCATTTTATGGGATGGTGGCAGAGGTAGACGTTACCAGAACATACACGCGGTGCAAGGGCAGTGGTGAGTCTTTTTTTCTTACTTATCTGCACAGGGCGATGATGGCAGTCAATGCCCTGGAACCCTTCAGACTCAGAATCGAAGACGGGCAGGTGTACCTCTATGGTGGCATACACTCATCGGCTACCATCAACAGGGACGACGGCACTTTTGGTTTTAGTTTTATTGTGTATGACCCTGATTATGAAGTGTTTAAAACCAACGCTCTGGCAGAGACCGAACGCATAAGGAACTCTCATGAGTTGCTTCCTCCCCGCAATGGGCAG
>JAKQGD010000036.1 GCA_029573365.1 Bacteroidota bacterium
TCCAGGCAGTAGTAGGATTCTAATCCTGAAAGCTTCTGGTTTAAAACCAAAAGTCTTGAATGACACCTAATTTAAAAAACGGGTCCGGAACTTCCGGGCCCTTTTTTTTATTAATTGGACAAAAACAATTCACTTATTTTCGCCCGATGAAGTTTAAGGTATGCGTGTGGTTATCGATGTTGGGATGCTTCCTGTTGTTTGCGGGCAGTACTTACAAGGCATCGGAGAAGGTGGAAAGCTGGCAGGTGCGGACTTCCAGCAGCCTTAAGGTCAATGGCAAGACCAACATCAATTCGTTTAACTGTGTTGTTGGCTCCTACGAAAGGACCGATACCATCGACCTTCTGACTACTCAAATAGCCAATGCCGAAATCAAAACATCAGGAAAACTGCTGATTCCGATAGAAAGATTTGACTGCCACCACAAGGTTATGACCAGAGACCTGCAGAAAACCCTTAAACACGAACAATTTCCGGTCATGATAATAGACTTTGTCAGATTTTCAAAATCTCTGGAAGGCCTGCCTACCGGTAGTACGGTAACTGCCAAAGCTGAAATCACTCTCGCCGGAGCTAAAAAAAACTATGTCATAGACTTTCATCTGCGGCAATACACCACAAAGCAGATAGAACTGACCGGCACAAAGCCCATCCTTTTTTCGGATTTTGGCATGAAGCCACCCAGCAAACTGGGGGGGACCATTAAAGTCAAAAACGAACTGGAGGTGGAGATAAAACTACAACTTACACGTATCTGATCAATTTTTATCAATGTCCGTGCTGTTGCCTTCTGAGCAGGGCGAATACCATACCTGCGGTGACGGTCTGCACAAGCCCGTATAGCAGCCATGACAATATCATGCTCATATTGACATCCATGGCACTATAGGTAATCCACATCACAGGCACTAGGGCTACAAATGTGTAAATGATGCCAAATTCAATACCGATGGCCGGAATGCTCCCTGTAAACAACCTGCTAAAGCGGCTCCAAAACACTGCTAGGGCAAAACTCAGGACAAAGGGATGTATGTAAAAATAAAGATCCCTGCTTCCGTCAGAGTTAAACATAGGATTGATATAATCGACAAAAAACTGTGGAAATAACCTTATGGCCACAAACAGCCCTCCGTAGCTTACCAAAAAAATTACCACCCCAGCTGCGAGCGAATATAGGGAAATGTCATATATGTTTCTTTTGATCCTGTCAGACCATACGGCATATGATGATTGATGCTCGGGGTATTCCACGGTCAAGGCATTTAATTGTGTTGTAAATATATGACTTTTTAAGACTTATAAAATGAGCTTATGACAAAAATCACTTCAGGAAGTCATCATTTCCCTGAGCACTCCTTCCTTTAAGGCATAAGGTGAAACTATGATTTGTTTTGGTTTTACCAGGTCAAACACTGCCTTTTTCAGGGCCATGCCTACGACTATCAGCTTGACCCGTTCGGCAGGCATACCCTTCATGAGCAGTCTCTCTGCTTCGGTCGCGTGTATGACTGCCTCAGCCAGTGCCATAAACCTGTCGGGGCTTATGACGCTGACATCGTGGTCTGAAATCGATTCGCCGGTCATGCTCTGCAGTACTTCAAATGACCCTGATGCCCCTGCCAGTGATTGAGGTAGATGAGCAGCCACTACAGGCATCATGTCTTCCAGGGTCGTACTTATGTGCCGGTTAAGAGCGGTAAGTTCACTGTCGCTGATGGGGTCCGTATGGTGAAAAAGGTTTTGCAGTACGCCCACACCGAGGATAAAACTGCTTGACCAGAACTTTTCTCCCTCCTTGATGAGGATAAATTCTGTGCTTCCGCCACCTATGTCCATGATGAGATGGGTGCCGGTGTGAAATTTATCAAGCAGTGTGATACCTTTATATATGTAATCGGCCTCTCGAAATCCATCAATGACCTCTACCTCAGTGTTTAAGATATTTCCTGCCTTTGCGATAAACTCCTGACGGTTTGAAGCATTGCGGAGGGCTGCCGTGCCTATGGCCCTAATCTTAGTCACCCCATATTCGTCAAGTTTTTGCCTGAACATTCTCAGCGTCTCCAGTCCTGCTTCAGACCTTTCCGGCAGGATGTGGTCTATGCCCCCCTGTGACAGCCTTGTAAATTCCCTCTGCCGATAAAGTGTACGAAAAGTGCCTCCAAGACCCACCTCAACAATGAACAAATGGAACGTATTAGATCCAAGATCGATAACGGCAATCTTTTCCATGTGGAGGCTGATCGTTTGTAAACTATTGCTTTATGCTGCCTACAGCCTGGCTGATGACATTCATATAAAATTTAACCCCGTCGGCAGTGATGTAGTTTGCATACACGGGTTTATTGGTTTTGTCTACAAATACATAATAATTGCAACCCTGACCCAGGTACACATCCACGTCATAAACAATCTCACCCTTTATCTGAAAAAATTTCCTGGCGGTAGCCTTGCAGTTTGTTGGCAGTTTTCCCACAGGCCTGTTAATATCTATATACGAAATGTTTTGATCTATACTTGGGTCCTCATTCTGGCTGAGACTGAATGGCAGGTCCTTGAATATATAATCCACAAAAGTACATTCATTGAGCAGCTTGACCATCACCATTTCAGGTATTCCGGGCACTTCTGGGCCGGTGGCCTGGGCTGGGGCAGCGGCCGTTTGGCCGTTTTGAGCGGCTGGTGGCGTCGTTTCCTGCTTTTTTTCCTGTTTGCATGAAAGTGCAAAAGCCAGTATACCCAGTAGAAAAAGTTTTGAAAAAGAAGTCATGGCGTCTGAATTTAAAGATTAATTTCAGACCGCAAGGTAATAAAATATCCTTTGAGAGAGCTTGTAGCTGCAGTAGGATCTTTGTACATGTTAAACAATGACGCCGTATATCTCAGTGAAAGGCCCCAGACCCTGGTAAACCTTATCCCTGCTCCCAGCAACCAGCTGACATCGTTTTTTCTAAAATATTCTTCTTTGAATGTAGATGTCCCCACACCAAATAGATAGCCGTACGAAAAACCACCATCTACTCTGACTTTATGATATTCACCGTCGGTTACATACCAGTCCCTCAAACTAATCACTACCGGCAGCTCAAGATAGTTGAGGGAAATCTTGTCTCCCGGATTATTGTTAAATACCCTGACTGCCGATCCTCTCTGGGAGTATAACATTTCGAGACTCAGGTCCAGACTTTTGGTGTTGTTGTAGGAAATCCTGCCCCCCGCAGATACACCGAGTTTGTTAAAGCCATACAGGTTGTCGCCATCGATCTGAGAGGCATTGACCCCTGCTATGGCCATGGCCCTAAATCTCTGTGCTGTGCAGGTACCTGACACTAAAGTCAACACAATACATAACAAAATAAGCTGACGGGACATATAACATATATTTGGTTAGAGAACGAATACAGGCGTGCCGTTGTTGCAATGAATGACAATCCAAATTGTCCTCTTTGATTACTTTTATTACTTTTGTAACGCAAATATAACGTCATACAACCCGAATGAACAAGTATACCAAACCTACACTGCAAAAACTGGAAAATATCCTGCACGAGCTGGAGTATTCGG
>JAKQGD010000038.1 GCA_029573365.1 Bacteroidota bacterium
TTTTATCATGGACCAGAGTAAGGGTGACACCTGGATCGTCGTTGATAAAAGGGACAAAGATATTTGGAATCGAAGCCTTGCATCCGAGCTTGTCAAAGGCTGTTACACTGTAATTTCCTGATACAAGCGAATCCAGCTGCGACGACGATGTTACAGTATGACTCCACGAATACTGGTATCCGCCATTTCCTCCCGAAGCCGTCAGAGCTACTTTTCCATCTCTCCCTGAAGGACAGGTAGCGGGAATAAGTGTGTCAGTCATCAAAACCATCTCTTGGGGTTCATTGATTTTTACGGACTGTACTGTTATGTGGCAGCCATTATTGTCAGTGGCTGTAAGGGTATAGGTGCCTGCTTTTAAGTTAAAAATATCATCTGAGGTGCTGAAATTATTCCATAGGTATGTGTAAGGTGGAAAACCGCCGCTTATCGTCGTTTTGATGGAGCCGTTCCTTTCGCCGTAACACCTTACGTCTTCCGTGCTTAGAACTTTTCCTGTCAGAGGTGGGGGCGATTCGATATTTAGTTCGAAATGATTCATACAGCCTGAGGCATCAGTTATAGTGCAGATATACCTGCCGGCAGGGACCATACTTATCTTCGCAGCAGTCTGCCCTGACTGCCAGGAATAAGTATACGGGGACTGCCCGCCAAAAGATATAAGCTCAGCTTCTCCGGTGTTCTGCCCAAAACACAAAGGTTTCTTGAGACTAAGTATGCCGGTGGTGACCTTCGGTTTTGAGGTGAGGGGTATGTCCGCCATAACGGCTGTGCAATTGCGGTTGTCTGTAATTGTTACGGTATATTTTCCTTCAGGAACCGTCTGCAGGTCTTTGTTATTTGAGCCATTGGACCACAAGTAGGTGTAGGGGCTGGAATTACCTGAATGGCTGATAAATATAGCTCCGTCGGCTTTGCCCGTGCAGCTTGGCTGTGTTTTTTGCTCGACGATGATCGACAGATATGAAAGAGAAACCAGCTCGAAAAATTCTGTTTTGAGTTTACAACCTCCAAAATCTGTAATCTCGGCCTGATAGATGCCCGGAGACAATCCAAAAATCTGGCTGCCATTGAGCTGATTGGTCCACTTTACGTCATAGGGCGGATTGCCACCGCTGATTTTCAGTCTGATAAAACCATCGGCGAGCCCATTACACGATGCGTTTCCAGTTTCGTGGGTGTATTTCAGTGGGTTTGTTTCCGGCTTGTCGTCTTCGTTTCCGTTGCAATTTTCGTCTATGGCGTTGCATTGTATTTCCTGGGCACCGGGGTAAATGGAAGCATTTGTGTCATCACAGTCACCATTCAACGGGGAAAATCCTTCCAGAGGTGTTGTCCTGCAAACCGATACTGAGTCGGTCGTGGTTCCATAACCATCATTGTCCACGTCCCGGTAAAAAATGGAAGGCTTGGCTGCAGGCAACGAGCCATAAAATTCTATTTGGTCTATGGCTATGTCTCCGAGTACTCCATCAGATGTTTCTGCAGAAAATCTGAACACTGCCATGCGGCCATGATAATTTCCCAGCGAAAGAGTTTTTCTTTGCCACCGGTCACCCTGATTGCCTATGGTGTTGGTCAATGTATCCCAGGATATACCACCGTCGGTGCTTATTTCCAGGTACAGGGTAGTTATATCCGGGCCGAACATATGGCTGTAAAAAGACATATCGCATCCTGAAGGATTATGTACTACTTCGATACATTCGGACAAAAGACAGGCTTTGGATCCTGAGCCGCATATGGTCGGATTGTTTTCAAGGTATATATATTTTCCCTCACCGGAAATGTCTCCTGATGGGCCGGTGTTTTCGGTGTCGGTACTTCCTGTCCATATAATCCAGTCTGTGCTACCGTCTGTGTGGTCATTGTACCATCTGCTCCCATCTGTAATACAAGTGGCATTACAACTTTCTGTACATAGATTGTAGTCGTCAAAAGACTCTGCCATGGTCACTGCTTCGCAGGTGGTATTTGCTACGACAGAGCAACTCAGTGGCGACTGCGAAAAATCTGAACAGATGCCTGAAATGGAGCAGGAATATTGCGTATTGGGCTCCAGCCCGTTAAATGTGTAGGATTTCTCATTACATTCTACAAATACTGTTTGGATGTTTCCCAGTGGGTCTGTGAGTTCCAGTCGTACCGTATTGCAGGCAGGTGACGGCACTGCCCAGGAAAATGTAAGAAGGTCAGAATCAGATTCAGCAAGGACAAACGCTTCTGGCGTGAGGCACTTTTCTGAGCTGAAGGTCATGTTTACATACCTCAGGTTGCCCACGTCCTTGATAGCTCTGTCAAAAAATATCAGTTTCCAGTAGCCCCGTGACAATGTATCGGGTCTCCAGGCATCGGGGTTGCCGTCGGGCCTGAATTCTCCGAGATAGGGTGGGCTGCTTTCCTTGAGCTGTCTGCAGGCCCCGGGAGCGAATGAGGTCACCATCCTGCAGGTAGTGTCTCCGGGCAAGCCAAAGTCGTCATAAACCGTTCCGTTATGGCTGGAAAGAACGAGTTGCTGTCCCTGAGGGCTGACCAGTGTGATTTTCAGGTCTGCCGGCCAGTCGTGCCCGAGGATGAGGTCGACACTTCTAAGGAAGACGTCCTTCCCCAAAATGCCTTTTTCCGGGACATCGAGCAAAAAGGTTTCGGTCCCGTTGTCTTTGAGTGGAAGGCTTGTCAGACAAGCCGTAGGTATTTCCAGTACCGTGCTAAATGGTATGGCCACGTTCCAATTGCTTTTATTGTCAGGGGTACATACAGTGCGTATATAAACCTCGTAAGCTGTTGATGGTCGTAATGATGTAAAAAGAACCTCCTTTTGGTTTAAGGGCCCGTAATTGGGTATGCCAGTAGGTTGTTTTCCTCTCTCTACCAGTTCCAGTTCCCATCCCGAGGGCGATATGTTGAGATCAGACCATTTTAGTATGACGGATGTTGTTGTAAAATCTTCAAATTTAAATGAAAAAGGCGGCTTGCAGCTTTGTGCTGAGGCTCCTGAAGACAGGCCCGTCAGGATCATAATCACGTACCGTATAAATCTACCCATCATTCACTTACACAAAATAACAAACTCAAAAATAGGCTTTTTTTATCAACTTAGGCACATTTGAAATGTTAAAGTTTAAAGGTCATTTTTGATAACTTGTATTAGAATTTTTCAAATATTTTGACTATCTTTGCCGCTTAAACCACAGTATAAAATATAATTTCAATAGATGTCTGACAATCAACGGATTATTCCTATAAACATTGAGGATGAAATGAAGTCATCGTACATCGATTATTCGATGTCGGTGATTGTGGCAAGGGCACTTCCTGATGTCAGGGATGGCCTCAAGCCAGTACACAGAAGGGTGCTTTTCGGGATGGACGAACTGGGTGTAGGATATGGCAAGGCCCATAAGAAATCGGCAAGGATCGTAGGGGAGGTCCTGGGTAAATATCACCCACATGGTGACGGCTCAGTGTATGACGCCATGGTGAGGATGGCACAGGACTGGTCATTGAGGTATCCTCTGGTAGACGGCCAGGGCAACTTTGGTTCCATGGATGGTGACAGCCCGGCAGCGATGAGGTACACCGAAGCACGCCTTGCCAGAATAAGTGATGAGATGTTATCAGACATCTCCAAAAATACGGTAGATTTTAAACTCAATTTTGACGATTCCCTAGAGGAGCCCACAGTCCTTCCTGCCAAAATACCAAATCTGCTTATCAATGGGGCATCAGGTATCGCCGTAGGTATGGCCACCAATATGCTGCCGCATAATCTGACCGAGGTGATCCAGGGCGTCAAGGCCACCATCGACAATCCTGACATAACCATCGCTGAGCTTATGGAATATGTCAAGGCTCCCGATTTTCCCACAGGAGGGACCATTTATGGTTATTCTGGTGTAAAGGAAGCTTTTGAGACCGGCCGCGGCAGGGTGGTGGTCAGAGGAAAAGCCACTATCGAAAACGGCCATGGAGGCAAGGAAACTATCATTATTTCTGAAATTCCCTACCAGGTCAACAAAGCCGGCCTTGTAGCTAAAATAGCAGAGCTTGTTAATGAGGACAAGATTGATGGCATTTCAGATATAAGAG
>JAKQGD010000039.1 GCA_029573365.1 Bacteroidota bacterium
GGAGATTGGTGCCCTCAGCACTATAAGGACCGACACAGGTGACAAAGAGCTCAACAGGACATTGGGTGGAGGTATCGTTTCTGGGTCAGTGATACTTGTAGGAGGTCAGCCGGGTATAGGCAAGTCCACACTGATGCTGCAACTGGCTCTGGGGGGAAAGCTTAAGGTCTTTTATGTGTCAGGTGAGGAAAGCGAAGAACAGATAAAGATGCGTGCTGACCGGATAGGTGGCCAAAACGCACAATGTTATGTGTTTACAGACATCAATGTATCTACCATCCTCAGGGAAGCCGTGAGGCTCAAGCCTGATATTGTCATTATTGACTCCATACAGACCCTTGTCAGTCCATATATAGACAGTACGCCCGGCAGTATATCACAGGTGAGAGAGTGTACGGGCGAGCTGCAGAGGTTTGCCAAGGAAAGCAACATTCCTGTTTTTATCATAGGCCACATCACTAAAGAAGGAGGCCTGGCCGGCCCTAAGTTGCTTGAGCATATGGTTGACGTGGTTTTGCAGTTTGAAGGCGACCAGCAATACGCGTACCGGATACTGCGGACTCTAAAAAACAGGTTTGGCTCCACGGACGAAATAGGCATCTATGCCATGGATGTCAAAGGGCTCAGGGAGATTTCCAATCCTTCTGAATTGCTTATTTCGCCGGATGACGCTCACCTCAGCGGCAGTGCCATAGCAGCTTCGCTGGAAGGCCTCAGACCACTCCTCCTCGAAACACAGGCTCTTGTCAGCCCTGCTGTGTATGGTACTCCACAACGGTCAGCCACAGGATTTGACCTGAGAAGACTTTCTATGTTGCTCGCTGTACTCGAAAAACGTTGTGGCCTCCCATTCGGTCAGAGCGATGTTTTTCTTAACATAGCCGGTGGTTTAAGGGTGTCAGACCCTGCCATCGACCTGGCTGTAATAACGGCCCTCATTTCATCTCTGCAGGACATTCACGTAAGTAAAAAAATCTGTTTTGCTGGCGAGGTTGGCCTTTCGGGAGAGATCAGGCCCGTAAGCCGCATAGATCAGAGGATACAGGAGGCCGGAAGGCTGGGTTTTGAGGCTATCTATGTATCAAGATACAGAAATGACGTCATCACCAAAAAAGACCAGGGAGTGGAAATACGCATGATATCACGTATCGACGAATTGCTCCGTCAGGTATTCGGGTGATGGACATCGGCTATCTAAAAGAAATAAGCCACCGGTTTCCTGTCCTTTTATACGACGGCCTGTGTCCTCTATGTCATTTTATGGTCAAGTTTGTAGCAAAAAGAGACAAAAAAGACGTTTTCAGGTTTCATACTCTGGAAGGTTTGACACTAACGGATTGTCCTGACAGCATGATGCTGATAAGAGGTGGAAAGA
>JAKQGD010000043.1 GCA_029573365.1 Bacteroidota bacterium
TTTACTGTGTCTCTTAGCAATTGTAACATACCTGACGTTCTGTTTTCGTTAAGACTCAGTAGGTTTGGATCGTAGGTCGGGGCACTGACCATAGCCAGGATTTCTCCCGTCGAAGGCTCGATGGCTACAAGGCCTCCTCTTTTGTTCATCATGAGGCTGTCGGCATATGCCTGCAAGTCGAGGTCTATGCTGATTCTGATGTCTTCACCGGGTACAGCGGCACTGTCCAGACGTCCGTTGTCGTAAGATCCTACCTGTCTTCCCAAATTGTCCTTAAGGATGTAATGGATGCCTTTGCCACCGGCAAGCTCGGGTTCATAAGCTATTTCCAGGCCTGTTTTACCTATATAGTCTCCCGGCACATATTTGCCTTCTGAATTTTCCACTATTTTTTTATCTACCTCACCCAAATATCCCAAAACGTGAGCCGCGTGCGTATGAGGATAGCCCCGGATATTCCTTTCTTCCGGATAAAAGCCGGGAAACCTGTATAAATGCTCCTGGAAAATGGCAAACTGTTCGGGGCTCACCTTGTCGAGAAAAACAAAAGGCAATGATTTGTTAAACAAGGGACTTTTCCAGTCTTTATTCAGGTTTTTTATAAATGTTTCTTTGTCTATTCCCAAAAGGGAACAAAAAAAGGCAGTGTCCATTTTTGGGTCGATTCTGCGGTAAATGGCATTGATGATGTAGATGGGCTGATTGTAGACGAGGGTCTTGCCGGTTCGGTCGTAAATGATGCCCCGGGATGGGTAAATAAGGTCACGTTCGAGAGTAGTCCTCTGTGCCTGGTCCTGATATTTATTCGAAAAAAGTTGTAACTGAGCCGCCTTAAATACCAGGATCGCCGCCACTATTCCTATGGCGTACATAATGGTGTATTTTCTGTCGGCAAGCTGTCTCAAGGTTTATATGTCAATATTTGGTACGGAAAATAAAAGTGAGAATCAACACTGTCACAAAACTGAAGATGAAGCTGAAAATGGTATTAAGAAAAATTTCGAAAAAATAAACAAATGAAAATGCTTCTATGCTGAAATACACGAATATGTGTAAGAGCAAGGCTATAATTATGTATGAAACAAACCACGCCAGCCCCATTTTTTTTATGGTGGGAACATCGTCCATGTTGTAACCGTCAAACGGCTCAAGGAAGGCAATGATTACCTGCCTCAAATAGGCCGTCAATACCAGTGTTGCCGTATGTATTCCCGGCGAATCGTAAAACATATCCAGGCTGATGCCAAAAAGAAAGGCTAACACCAAAAGCACCGACCTGTTTGTCTTAACAGGCAGCAGCAGGATCGCCATGGGATAAATGAGACAATGTATGGAAGCAAAACCTCCAAGCGAAAAAGTAATCTGCTTGAATATCAAAACCTGGGCTACAAACAACAGAAGCACCCTGATCACATTGGTCTGTATGGAGCTTCTATTCATCCTTTACATCTTTTTCGAGATTTTTCTGTTCATCACCAAAACGGTTTTGAACCACGTAAGCATATCTGATATCCGTGAGATCATTAAAAAGCTTGACGGTTATGTCAAAGCTGTTGCCTCCGGAGATGGGTTTAAAAGACTCTATTTTGCCTACCAGGATACCTTTTGGAAACATGGTCGAATAACCGCTGGTGACTACCGTATCGCCAATAGATATTTTCTGGTGTTTAGGTATGGATTCCAGGGTCATCCTCAAAGGGTCCATGGTCTTCCACACCAAGGTGCCGTGACCTGCCCTGTTTTTAATAGAGCAGCTCAGTTTTGCCTGACTGTGCAGGAGCGATATCACATGCGAAAAATTTTCAGACACATTACGCACTATACCCACTACTCCCTGATGTGATGAAATTACGCCCATATCCTGCCTTATGCCCTCCCTGCTCCCTTTGCACAACGTTATATGGTTGTTTCTAAGGTAGGATGTGGAATTACATATTTGGGCCGGAATGAGTCGATATTGGCTAAGAGCACTGTCTGCTGAAGGTATTTTGCTCGAAGCATATTCTATCGAAATCAGGTTTTCGATCAGGTTTGCATTTTCGTGCAAGAGGCTGTCATTCTGATTACTGAGTCTTGTAAACTGTGTAATTCTGGCCTGCTGCTGCGATAGTTTAGCGGCATACAGATTGGAGGAATTGAGAAATATTTGTTTTTGGTCCTGGTTATAATTGATAATCAGATAAAAGCATATAATTTCCAGGACCACAAACAATATGTGGGCACCGTACCTGACAAATAGCTGTAATACATTGTACATTCAGTACAGGTTTGCATCATATGCTTTTCCGGTCCATCAGGAAAGAATACCTTCCGGTATTTTTCATGGCCAGACCTGTGCCCCTGACAACAGCCCTGAGCGGATCATCGGCTATATGCACCTTAAGCTTGGTTTTGATGGCCATCCTTTTGTCAAGGCCTCTGAGCAGAGCTCCTCCTCCGGTCAGGTAGAGCCCTGTGCGGTAGATGTCAGAAGAAAGCTCAGGTGGTGTGTCTTCGAGGGCTTTGAGTACTGCTTCTTCGATCTTGGCGATGGATTTATCCAGGGCCTCGGCAACTTCCGTATGTGTGGTAAATACCTGTTTTGGTATGCCGGTGAGCAGGTCTCTACCGTTGACAGCGTATTTGGGAGGAGCATTTTCTATTTCTGCCAGTGCAGCACCGGCGTGGATTTTGATTTGCTCTGCTGTCCTTTCGCCTATGAGTATGTTGTGCTTTCTTTTCATATAGTCGATGATGTCATTGGTAAATTCATCGCCGGCTATTCTGATGGACTGGTCAGTCACGATTCCCGAAAGGGCAATAACAGCAATCTCAGTGGTACCTCCTCCTATGTCGATGACCATGTTACCTACAGGCTCCTCTACATCCAGTCCTATACCCAGGGCTGCTGCCATAGGCTCATGTATGAGGTAAGTTTCCTTGGAGTCTACGTGGTCTGCACTGTCAAAAACTGCTCTTTTTTCCACTTCGGTAATGCCTGAAGGGATACAAATGACCATTTTAAGATGGGTAAAAAACCTTCTTTTTTCACCGATCATATTGATAAGTCCCTGTATAAGGGCTTCAGCGGCCTGAAAGTCAGCAATTACACCATCTTTTAGCGGCCTGATGGTCTTGATGTTGTCATGTGTTTTTTCGTGCATTTGCATGGCTCTGTTGCCCACAGCAATTACTTCTCCTGTGTTTCTGTTTATGGCTACAATAGACGGTTCGTCCACTACAACTTTATCGTTCTGTATAATCAGCGTATTTGCTGTACCCAGGTCTACTGCCAACTCCTGGGTGAAAAAATTAAAAAACCTCATATATATCGTGGGTTAATCAGTATTTGTCAATAAAAAAGCTAAAAAATAATACGGGCTGCAAATTTACACAAATTGATACACAAAACCCCATGTTTTTTGTCATCGTTAAGTAATAATTGTCCGTTTAACAGACATCGGTGGCCGGCGAAACCACTACTTCCGTCATCTCGTTCTCATTGAGGTACTTAATAGCTGATTCCATAAGCATGGCCGGAGTAATCTGCATCATTTCATCCACAAACCGGATAAAATCCTTAGGCTCCTTGCCAATCATAATCATGGACTTGGCAAAAGAACCCACATTCATGGGGCCGTCAAGCATATTCATAAAATTGCCCATGACATAGTTACGGACCATCTGCAGTTCCCGGGCACTCACTTTTTTGGTTTTGAGGATATCCATCTGGTGGTATATCTCACTGAGCACAGACTCCACATACTCCGGTGCCGACTCAGTGCTTACATAAAAACAACCGTCATATAGCATCTGGTCTACACTACTGTGCACATCATAAGTGTAGCCCATGTCTTCCCGGATACTTGACATTAGACGGGAACCAAAATACCCTCCGAATATGGTGTTTAAAAGGAAAAAAACCACATTGTCAGGGTGATTTTTATCAAAGAGCCTCCTTCCTGTTTTTATAGAGCATTGGTGCTCATTACGGCTGTAAAGCGTGATTTTTTGGCCTTCGATGGGCAGCTGGCAAGGTGTGTATTCTTTGATTTTTGCTTTTTTATAAACGGACCCAAACTTCTCATCCACCTTTTTACGGACTTCATCGGTGATCCTCCCGCTTAAAAAAATATGGCAGTTGTCAGTGCCCAAATAATCTTCAAAATGTGATACCAGGGTGCCCCGGGTCAGATTCTGATAATCTTTTTCTGTGCTGTTGTACCCGTAAGGGTGGTTTGTGCCAAAGATTTCCTCGGTGATATGCCGGTAAGAGATGACATCATTTTTTGTGAGTTCTTCTCTGAGTTTCTGGATATTCAGTTTTTTAAACTTTTCCAGCTCGTCTTCATGAAAAGTAGGTGTGGTATACATTTCATGCAACAGGTCTACACCCTGAGATGCATATTTTGTCAGGCAATAGAAGGTTGTAAACGAAAAATCAAGATTTGAAGCAGTCCTGATGCTGCTGCCAAAATAATCTATTTCCTCAGCAATTTGTTGAGAATTTTTACTTCCACAACCGTCTTTCATCAAGGAAGAAACGGCCCTGGATGCCAGAGGTTTGTCTTCGGAGGTTCTGCCTGCCAGGTGCACTATTTCTATTTTGAGAATGTCCTGGCTGCCGAGGTCAGACTCGCAGACTATGGTACCGTTATTTAATTTGTAAACCTCAATGGGAGGAATTGTTAAACTTCTGATGGTGGATGTTTCAGGGGCCTTGGTCCTGTCAGTCATGCGTCTTGTTTGGCAAGAAACAAAACCAGACACTCCGAGGTTTAACCTTTACGATGATTAAGTGGACCACAGTTACATGCAGTTAAAAAAAGCTGATTAGGAAATATGAGAAATTTTGTTAGTTTTGTGCCTCTGTTATGTCGGTAGACAGGAAACGGTAATTTAAAACTTCCTGGCCTGGCGGCGGCAAAATATCTAAAGACCAGATTATGAGATTTGAAGTTTCTTCATCAGAATTGTTAAAACAGCTTAATATTTCTTCAGGGGCCATCAGCACCAATCCTGTGTTGCCCATTATGGAGGATTTTCTTTTTGATGTCAAAAACAATGTACTTACGATTACCTCCACCAATCTGGAGACCACCATCATCACGAGCCTGGATGTGACTTCTGATGAGGATGGCATCATAGCCATACCGGCAAAAATGTTGTTGGACACCATCAAGGCATTGCCGGAACAACCGGTAACCATTGCTGTGGAGGAAAACAACAGCATACGCATCATGTCCTCTTTTGGAGTGTACAAATTGTCAGGTGACTCAGCCGATGATTTTCCAAATCCACCTGAAGAGGAAGACGTGGAATCACTCGTTCTTAATTCGAAGAAAATACAGAAAGGTATCACCAATACCATCTTTGCGACAAGCAATGACGAACTAAGGCTGGCAATGACAGGAATCCTGGTGCAGATAGACTTTACCAAGCTCAATTTTGTGGCCACAGACGCTCATAAACTGGTAAAATATACCATAGGAAACATAAAAACCGATATAGCTAAGTCTCTTATTGTGCCCAAAAAAGGACTTACCCTGGTAAAAAATGCCCTTACGGAAGAATGTGATGTTGCCATCAGCTTTAACAAGGCCAATATTTTTTTCAATTTTGGAAGGACAAAAATAGTGTGCAGGCTCATCGACGCCAAGTATCCTGAATACAACGCCGTTATCCCTGCAGAAAACCCTCTGGAAGTAGTCATCAACCGCAAGGATTTCCTTAATTCGTTGCGAAGGATAGCATTGTATGCCAACAAGGCCACAAATCAGGTGGTACTCAATATCACAGACAAGAGCATGACCATTTCTGCTCAGGACCTCGATTTCTCCAATGAAGCCACGGAACAGCTCAGTTGTGTGTTTACGGGAGGGGACTCTATAACCATCGGCTTTAATGCCAAGTTTCTGGGAGAGATGCTCAATGTGCTGGAAAATGACGAGATCAAATTGCAGCTGTCTACTCCCAGCCGGGCAGGTATTATAGTGCCTACTGAAGAGGAAGCCGGCGAATCGCTGCTTATGCTCGTGATGCCTGTGATGATGGGCAATTGATGCCCGGGACCGGTGATTGCATTAGGGCGACTGTTCATCATTATCTGAATATCTAACATTCCCCACAAATGAAAGTAGGGTTGTTTTTTGGGTCGTTTAATCCAGTGCACATCGGTCATATGATTATCGCCAATCATATGGTGGAATATACTGATCTGGCTCAGGTATGGATGGTGGTCAGCCCGCACAACCCACTCAAGGAAAAAGCCTCTCTGGCCCGTGACAATGACCGTCTCCACCTCGTCAGACTGGCCATAGGCGAAAACCCGAAGATCAAGGCTTCAAATATAGAGTTTTCATTGCCATTGCCATCGTATACCATAGATACGCTTACCTTTCTACGTGAAAAATACCCAACCAGAGAATTTTGCCTCATCATGGGAGGTGATAACCTGGACAGTATAGAAAAGTGGAAAAACTACGAATTGTTGCTTTCTGATTATGATATCTACATCTACCGGCGTCCGGGATATGCCAATGACAAGTATACAGACAATCCACGCATCAGAATCGTAGAAGCACCACTCCTCGACATATCAGCCACCTTTATACGACATGCCATTATGGATGGAAAATCAGTGAGATACCTCGTGCCCGATGCCGTTTATGACTATCTAGAAAACTCCAATATGTACAGGCGGCATTGATGAATTTTGGACAAAAAGACAATAAAAACTCCAAAATCAGGTTTGTAATTTGCAAACCGAATCCTTCTATGCGATTAAAATTCCTTTTTTTCTGGCTTGCCTTTTTCATTGCCTTTAACCTATTGTCTCAAAGCGGGCTTTCTATTGGCGAATGGAAGTCACATCTTTCTTACAAGGATGGAAAAAGAGTAGCTCAAGGGCCTGAAAATGTGTGGTTTGCTTCTTCACGGGGATTGATATCGGTATTTAAAGAAGACCTTTCGGTCAAATTTCTTTCCAAGGAAGACGGGTTGTCTGATGTGAGGATCTCTAATCTGTATTACGACCCATACAATGACCAGCTGATTCTTGTCTATGTCGACAACAATATAGACATCATAAAGGATGATGAAATTTATAACATCCCCTTTATAAGCAACAATACAAGCATAGCCGGTGGCAAAAATGTAAATGATATATTTATTTCCGATTTTCAGGAGGCTTTCTTAGCTACAGATTTTGGAATCCTGGGTTTCAATACACAAAAACTTGAGTTTCCTTTTACCACATTCACAGACTTAAAGGTGAGCAGTGTCGCTTATCTTAACGGCACCGTTTATGCAGGAACCGAAGAAGGCTTATATGCCGCCAAGCCAAATGAAGTCAATGTTTCTGATTTTGGCAGTTGGCAGCATCTGGGTACTTCGTCCGGACTGCCGTCCAATGAAGTGGAGTTTCTGGCCGTAAAATTCGGTAAAATCTTCGCAGCCATAACCGGAAAAGTATACGCATCATCAGCAGATGGATCATTTGGCCTGCTTTTTTCGGCTGGAGCCGAAGAAAAAATAAACTGGCTGTCTGAAGACGGTTCGGCCCTCATGATTGGATTGGAAAATGATAAAAATGAAACCCGTACCATGTTTTACAATGCCGATGGCACATGGAAGGAGCAAGGTAAAGGATGCATCAACAAAGGCTCGTATAGTTTAGAAGACCAAAAGGGCAGGGTCTGGTATGCCGATCAGTGGGACCCTGTCAGATATACGGAGGGAGGCGTACCGGGTACGTGTAAAAACCTGAAGTTTGAAGTCCCATATACCAACGATGCCAGCAATGTACGATTCCGAAAGGAAAAGGCATATTTCGGTTCCGGAGGTGTCACAGAAGATTTTCAGTACCGGTTTACGCTTTACGGATTTTACACCCTCGAGGAAGGAGTGTGGAAAAACTTTAATGCCGATAACCTTCAGGCGTTGCGTGACAACGAATTTTTGCATCTGTATACGCTGGCTCCCAACCCTAAGAAGCAGGAGATTTTTTTAGGCTCTTATTACAATGGTATCATTCTTTATGACGAAGAGACCGGTACCATCTCCCACTGGAACAAAAACAACAGCATCTTACAGGGAATAGTAGGTGACGAAGCTAGGACAAGAATAGCAGGCCTGGCCCTCGACAAAGACCAAAAGCTCTGGATATGTAACTATGGGGCACCAAAACCCCTGGCGGTTAGAACGCCTGAAAACATCTGGTATAATTTTTCTGTACCCGGCAATACTACATTGACAGACATCGTCATAGACAATCAAGGCAACAAATGGATTGCTGTGTCAGGTGCCGGCGGGGGACTACTGGTTTTTAATGAAGGCGATAAACTCGATGATACGTCAGACGACAAGGCAAGATACATTTCACGCAACAACAGCGAGATTACGGGCAATAAAGTCAATTGTGTCACCATGGATCTCGACGGTAGCATCTGGGTCGGTACGGATCAGGGGCCGGTGGTTTTTGACTGTGGGGATCCATTCAACGAAAGTTGCAGAGGCAACATACGCAAAGTAGTGGTAGACAATATTCCGGCACTTTTGCTGCGTGACGAAGACGTGCTCACGATTGAAGCTGACGGAGGCAACCGCAAGTGGTTTGGTACAAGAAACGGCATCTTTGTGCAATCTCCTGACGGTACAGTCCAGGAAGCAAAGTATGATGTTAAAAACTCACCCTTGCTTAGCAACAAGGTGCAGGACCTAGGCTTTAATGCCGTGACAGGCGAGATGTTTGTAATCACCGACCTGGGCATACAGAGTGTACGTACAGAGACCACCGGAGGCGGCAGGTCACACAGCAGCTCGGTATATGCCTTTCCCAATCCCGTACGGCCAGACTACAACGGACCCATAGCCATAAAAGGCCTGGTACGTGATGCCAGCGTCAAAATCACCGACATCAATGGCAAGCTGGTGTATCAGACCAGAGCCCTGGGAGGCCAGGCCATCTGGGACGGCAAAGATTATAACGGTGTGATGGCAGCTACAGGCGTTTATCTTGTTTTTTCAGCCAATGAAAATACGTCGACTCCTTCCGACGCTTATGTCACCAAGATTCTGGTTATCCGATGACCTTTCTGTTGTTTAGAATCTCTGTATAGTAATCTTCGTATTGTGGCAGGATTTGTTTGATATCATATCTTCCTGCCTGAATAAAGGCGTTTTTTCTGAATGCAGCAAGGCTGCTATCGTCCTGCAGGAGTTCAATGCAACGGTCAGCCATGCCCCTGATGTCGCCTACCTCACACATATAGCCTGTGACACCGTCGATGTTTACTTCCGGGATACCACCGGCATTGGAGGAGATGACAGGCACCTCACAAGCCATAGCCTCCAAGGCAGCCAGACCAAAACTTTCTGACTCTGAGGGTAGTAAGAACAGATCAGCTATCGCAAGTAATTCTTCTACGGCCTCCTGCTTGCCTAAAAACCGGATTTCATCACACAGATGCAGGCTGCGACAAAGCTCCTCCATGTACTTTCTTTCAGGTCCATCGCCCACCATCAGGAGCTTGCTTTTTACTTTTTTGCTTACGATCTCGAATATCCTGATGACATCGTCTACACGTTTGACCTTGCGGAAATTAGAAATGTGTACTAGTATTTTTTCACCATCAGGTGCTATGGCTCTTTTGAAATGGTCCTTGTTTGTTTTTCGGAAGCGGCTGAAATCTATAAAATTAGGTATAACCCTGATGTCCCTGCTTATGTGAAAGGACCTGAGTGTTTCCTGCTTGAGATTTTCGGATACAACCGTAACGCCGTCTGACTGGTTGATGCTAAATTCCACCACCGGAGCAAAGGACTGGTCTATGCCCACAAGGGTGATGTCTGTGCCGTGCAGTGTCGTGACAAAGGGTATATCTATGCCTTGCGACCGGAGAATCTGGCGGGCCATATAGGCGACAGCAGCATGCGGTATCGCATAGTGTACGTGCAGGAGGTCCAGTTTTTCGAACCTTACCACATCCACCATCTTGCTGGCCAGAGATGTTTCGTAAGGGGTGTATTCAAACAGAGGATAATCCAGGGAAGTGACCTCATGAAAATATACATTGGTATGAAAAGCAGTAAGTCTTACGGGTCTTTTATACGTGATGAAATGTACGTCGTGGCCCTTGTCAGCAAGCCCTAGACCCAACTCTGTGGCTACCACTCCACTTCCTCCAAAGGTCGGATAGCATACTATGCCTATCTTCATGATTATACGCTCGATAAAACACCATAACAAATAATCTTCCAAAACGTTTGTATAAATGCCATCAGTATAATTTTAATATGGACTGGAACAGCAGCATCAAGGGATTTAGAGCCTATCTCCTTCTGGAGAAGTCACTGTCGGCACATTCTATCGAGGCGTACATCAGGGATGTGGGCAAACTTCTGGAGTATGTGCTTATCAAAAAGATAGATCTTACCCCTGATAAACTTACCGGTGACCACCTAACCTCCTTTGTTTACTATATCAATGATCTGGGGCTGGAGCCCAAAAGCCAGGCCAGAATCATCTCCGGCATCCGGGCTTTTTACCGCTTTCTTTTACTTGAAGACATCATAGATGATGACCCGTCAGCCTTGCTGGAAAGCCCAAAGCTACGCAGGACCCTGCCGGATGTACTTAGCTATGAGGAGATTGACAGGATACTTTCGTCTATAGACTTGTCATTGCCTCACAGCCAGAGAAACAGGGCTATGCTTGAGACTCTATACGCTTGTGGACTGCGGGTGAGCGAACTCATTACGCTAAAACTGAGCAACTATTTTCCTGAGCAGGGTTTTGTCAAGGTAATCGGAAAAAACAACAAGGAAAGGCTGGTGCCCATAGGCGAATCTGCCATCAGGCATATAAATCTCTATCTGGATACCGAGCGAAGGCATATGTCGGTTGTAAGCAAAGGCAGTGAAGATATTCTGTTTCTCAACCGCCGTGGCAAGGGACTCACCCGGGTGATGGTTTTTACCCTTATCAAAAGTTTTACTGGTCAGGCGGGCATTAGCAAGACAGTGAGTCCGCATACATTCAGGCACTCTTTTGCCACACACCTTGTAGAAGGCGGGGCAGACCTGCGAGCCGTTCAGGAAATGCTGGGGCATGAATCAATACTGACTACGGAAATCTATACCCATGTGGATAAAAAATATCTGAGAGACACAGTGATGAAGTACCATCCTCTGAGCCATGTTAACCGAGGGTAAAGGCCCGGATTAAGGCTGCTTAAGTACTATGTTGTCAATGAGCCGGACACCGTCAGCCCATACAGCAAGGCAGGCCACAACATAGGTACTGTCTCTTAGACTGGTGACAGGCTGCAGAGTGTATCCATCCACAATAGAGAAATATTCCGGTTCGAAGGGAGGTGTTGACAGCCGTTTCATGGCGTATGCTTCCAGCTCGGCGATGCTTTTTAAATCCATACTTTTTTTGACGGCAATCATAACCCTGTTGATTAGACCGGCTTTTTGACGGGTTTCCCTAGTCAGCCTTTCGTTGCGGGAACTCATGGCAAGGCCGTTTTTTTCACGTATGATAGGGCATACCACCAACTCTGTGGGCAAGTCCAGATTCCGGATCATGTAGGCAACAATAGAAAATTGCTGAAAGTCTTTTTGTCCCATATACAGTCTGTCGGGCGTAACTATGTCGAGCAGTCTTTTAACCACCTGTGCCATCCCTTTGAAGTGGCCGGGTCTGAATTTTCCCTCCATAAAAGTGTCCAATCCCCCCAGGTCTATATCGGCACCCACATTGTCGCCATCAGGGTAAATCTCGCTTACAGACGGGAAAAACAGCACATCTGCCCCCGTTGGTGCCAGCAGTGCTGTATCGAACTCCAGAGTCCTGGGATATTTGGCCAGATCCGATTTGTCATTAAACTGGGTAGGATTTACAAAAACGGACACTACTACGAAAGGGTTTTGTCTTTTTGCCTTTTTGACCAGGCTTACATGGCCCTCGTGCAGTGCTCCCATCGTGGGTACAAAACCTATTTTTTTGCCTTCATTGCGGGCTGCTTTGATCCATTTTTTCAATTCCTTTACAGTTTCTACTATTTTCATAATCGGGTAAAAATTATTTAGAAAACCATTGTGCCAGCACTTTTTCCGCAGGTTTTCCCTGAGGAGTGTAGTCTTTTTCGGGATATCCTTCGTGACCCATGCCGTCCGGAAACCATTTCCAGACAAAGCCTCCTGCCCAAAACTCCTGACCCGAAAACGATTGCCAAAGTGCTTCGAAACTATGGCTCTGGGCTTTGTGGTTGATATTTAGTTTGTCCTTGTTTTTTTCTATTTCCCATACTTTTCCGGCACAGCCATCCACAGACATGTAACCGTATTCAGTAAAAAGGATTTTTCGTCCATGCTTATGTGAATAGTCGGCCAGCTTTTTTACTACGGGCTTCCATTTGGTTATCAATAGAGATACTTCGGGATTTGTTTCATCGTCCAATGGAAAATAACCGCTTATTCCGATGACATCGAGGTGCTTCCAGAAAGGTATTTTTTCAAAACTGTCCCAATTAGCCGAATAAGTAACCACTCCCGGGTAGATGTTTCTGACATCAGCAATCAGTTTTTGCCAGTATTTCTGACGTTTTACAGTTGTCTTGTCAAACTCGGTACCTATACAAAACATCTCTACCTGTTGCTGAGCGGCAAGGGTTGCAAAATCAAGGATATAAGTGCGGTATGAAGTTTCCCACCGGTTCCAATCCTCCTCGGATTCAAAATCCAGGCTTCCTGTCCATCCGTTGGGGATAAATATCTGTGGTTTAAGCATGACTTTGAGTCCTTGTTTTTTTGCCTCGAGGATACATGTGAGCACTCCTTCCTTTTTTTCGCCCCACCATTGCCACTGGCTGCCATAAAGCACCTGAGAATGTCCCGGCTTTATAAATCCGTAGGGTACAAAGCATACCCATGAGGTGTTTATTTTTTTTATATGCTCAAATGCTGCGGAGCCTATTTCCTGCGGCGGGGCCACTACTGTAATTCCTTTTATCAGGCCCACACCCATTGTTCTGACCGGAGTTAAATAACCATCGCCTTTTTCTGGCTGCCTTATACTTACAAAAAAGGCGACCATGACCAGTGGAGCGAAAAATGCCAGATATCTTACGGATGGTGGCCTCATGGTGTGGGAGCTCAGGCCTTTGTTTTGCTTTTGGCTCTTGACGGTTTTTTCCCTTTTTTAGGGTGTACGAGGGTCATCTCTTTGATAAGGTGACCGGCTCCGGCGTATTTGTCCACCACCCAAAGTATATACCTGGCATCTACCATGATATTGCGGCAAATGGACGGATCATAGTGTATATCGCTCATGGTACCTTCCCATACTCTGTCAAAATTGAGGCCTATGAGGTTGCCGTACGCATCTATGGCCGGGCTACCTGAATTGCCGCCTGTGGTGTGGTTAGAACCCAGGAAACATACCGGGAGCTTACCTGTTTGGTCGGCATACTGGCCATAATCCTTGTTTTTATACAACTCCAGCATTTTTGGCTGAAGGTCAAATTCATAATCCCCGGGCACATATTTCTGGATGATTCCGTCAATGTAAGTTACCGGGTTGTATTCTACGGCATCACGCGGCTTGTATCCCTGTACTTTACCATAGGTGACCCTCAAGGTGCTGTTTGCGTCAGGAAAAAATCTTTTTTCTTTAAAGACTTCCATCTGTGCTTTGGTGTACTCAGCCTGCAGAAGGTCTATTTCCCTGCGTATGTTGTTATATGGTGTAGCTATAGAGGCATTGTAAAAATCAGCCCAGTCGGTGCTGGTGGCATACACAGGATCGGTTTTTATGGCGTAAATGGCCTTGTCGGCCGGAAGTTTCAGGACATCCATGGCTTCCTTTTCTGTGGTAAAACTACTCAGGGTGTACAAGTCTGCCACCATTTTGTCATATGACTCACCGTCTGCAAGCCCCAGGTTTTCTCTTTTAAGGGCATCAGGTACAAATTTGCCATCGAGATTATCTACATAAATGGTCAGAAGCCTGCCCAGTTTTTCCTGGTCAATGCCGGCATCAAAATCCTTGTAAAATTCCGGAAGAAAATCAGTCACCCGTTTCAGTTGCTCCTGGTAGCCTTGTTCGCCGTTTTTTTCATAAGCCGTTACCAGTCGTTTGAGGCCCCCCATAAGTGAAGTCAGGTCTACATTTCTGAGGGCAATCTCCGTATAATAGTCTCTGGCCAGGGCATATTGCTCTATGCTTTCATAGAGTTTTCCCAGTTTTGGCAGGGTTTCTCTATAAGGACTCTGAGTTGTCAGCCTTTTGGTAAACTCGGCTTCATACGCCAGTTTTTTATCTACAGCATTGGACTGTCTGAGGCCCTGTGATTCGCCTATCCACTTTTTCCAGTAATTGGCTATGGAAGCATACTTGGCTGCATATTTGATTTTTGTGGCCTCGTCTTTTCTCATGTACTTGTCCATAATCTTTAGTGAGGCGTCGCGGACGGCAATCCTGGCCGGATTGAGGGTATTGACGACCTGTTCTACAGCTGATGCCGGCAGATACTGCGTGGTCCTACCCGGAAAACCAAACACCATAGTGAAGTCGCCCTCTGAAACCCCGTCAAGTGAGATGGGGAGAAAATGCCTGGGCTTGTAGGGCACATTGTCAGGTGAGTAGTCAGCCGGTTTGTTGTCCTTGCCGGCATAGATTCTAAACAGAGAAAAGTCTCCTGTATGACGAGGCCATACCCAGTTGTCGGTGTCGGAACCAAATTTACCTATGGATTCCGGTGGGGCACCTACCAGTCTTACATCTCTGTACACGGTGGTAACAAAGGCAAAATACTGGTTGCCGTCAAAAAACGGCCTGATGATGAGTTCCTGGTAGGCTTCCAGCTTATATTCCTTTCTGGCTTCTGCCAAGTTTTTATCTATTTGCGACTGCCTTTCGACGGCAATCATCTGAGGGGTGATACCAGCAAGGGCCCTGGCTGTAAGATCGTCAATCCTATCAATAAATGTCGCTGTAAGCCCCTGATTAGGCAGTTCGTCCTTGTGTGTGGCCGCCCAGAATCCGTTTTTTATTAGATTGTTTTCTACTGTGGTGTGCGACTGTATGGCATCATAGCCACAGTGGTGGTTGGTAAGCAGGAGTCCATTGGACGAGATGAGTTCAGAGGTACAGAAACCTCCGAAATGTACGATGGCATCCTTAAGGGAGCCTTTGTTTATGCTATAAATATCCTCGGCAGAGATCTTCATACCCATACTTTTCATCTCCTTTTCATTGAGGAGTTTTAGCAGCTGAGGAAGCCACATACCTTCACCGCCCCTTACTACTGCAACAGATAAGCAAAGCATGACAAAAACCGATATTCTTCTCATCTTCATTATTTTATTTTCTGGTGTAAATGTATAAAAATTGGGGATATGGTACAGGAATAATTCTTAATTTTAGACGCTCACGCCCACATTTCAAAATCAAATATGTCATTTGTTCTGAAAAGTCAGAATCAATCTTTACTTTAGACCCGATTTTCACAGCCGGCAATATGAGCCACAGGGACATGCGATATTGGGTACTCTTTTTTACAGGTATTTGCCTGATGTGGATGTCGTGTACAGAAAAAAATACCACACCTACAGGCCCTAAAAAACAAGAACACCAATCCACCTCTCCCGAAGGCCTTGCTTTGATAAACAGTAATAACTGCAAGACCTGCCACAACAAAAACCTGACAGCCATTGGTCCGTCGTATGTGGCTATTGCAGGAAGGTATGGCAACTCGCCGGAACAAATCTCAGCTCTTGCCTACAAAATTAAAAATGGAGGCACCGGTGTCTGGGGCAAGCAGGTAATGACTCCGCACCCAGATTTAGACGATGTTGATATCCAGAAGATGGTTAGGTACATATTGTCGCTTGATTCTCTGGATGACAGGTCAGGGTTTGCCCCCTTTCGGGGAATAATAAAGTCTGCCCGGGAAAATAACCGGCAATATAACAGATCGGAAACCATGGCAGAAAACCATTGGGTAAACCATACAACAAATTCATAAATCAAAATCAAAACAAAATGAACAGATCCACACAAATACAGCTTTCGCTGATGATGTTCCTGGAGTTTTTTATCTGGGGAGCCTGGTTTGTTACACTGGGTACTTTTCTGGGCCAAAACATGGCTGCATCGGGAGGCCAGATAGGACAAGCCTTTTCCACACAATCGTGGGGGGCTATCATTGCTCCATTTATCATCGGGCTGATCGCTGACAGGTACTTCAATGCCGAAAAGATTCTGGGTGTTCTCCATCTGATTGGAGCAGGCCTCATGTATTTTATGTCCAGGTCTTCCTCATTCGGGGAGTTTTACCCTCACGTCCTTGGGTATATGCTTGTGTATATGCCGACCCTGGCACTGGTTAACTCTGTTTCATTCAACCAGATGAAGGACCCCGCCAAAGAGTTTTCGTTTATCCGTGTGTGGGGAACCATCGGCTGGATTGTGGCAGGACTCGCCATAAGCTATATTTTCAGATGGGACTCGGCAGATTCTATAAAGGAGGGTATGCTGAGAAACACATTCCTGCTGGCCGGAGGAGCATCGGCATTCCTGGGACTTTTCAGCTTCTTTCTACCCTCAACACCACCCAGAGTGGACAAAAACCAAAAAATAACCATATCTGACATCCTGGGCCTGGAAGCTCTCAAGCTGCTGGCAAACCGCAATTTTCTAGTATTTTTTATATCCTCGGTGTTGATCTGTATTCCGCTGGCTTTTTATTACCAGAATACCAACCCTTTCCTGGTGTCTACGGGCCTGGAAAACCCTACCGGCAAAATGACCATAGGTCAGATGTCAGAGATGGCGTTTATGCTGTTACTGCCCTTGTTCTTTAAAAAATACGGCTTCAAAAAAACCATCATGGTGGGCATGCTGGCCTGGGCCTTAAGGTACCTCTTTTTTGCCCATGGCAATGCCGATAACCTTGTGTTTATGCTTTATCTTGGTATTGCCCTTCATGGCATATGTTATGACTTTTTCTTTGTAAGTGGTCAGATATACACCGATGCCAAAGCCGGCAGCACGGTAAAAAGTGCCGCTCAGGGACTCATCACACTTGCCACATATGGCGTAGGCATGCTCATAGGCTTCTGGGTGGCAGGCAAGGTAGTAGAAGCCTATCCTGAGGACTGGCACACGATATGGATGTATCCTGCGGCGTTTGCAGGCATAATCCTGGTCATCTTCATGCTTATGTTCCGTGACGAAAAAATAGAATACTCGGCATAATCCCTATGATGCCCCGTGAAAACCTCAAGGAGGGCGGTCTGTTGATCCTGGCAGCCTGGTTTGGACTGTGTCTAGGAGGCATAGTACCCCAGGTAATTTCCGGAGATCATTCGGGCCATTACTGGCTTGGCCTTTCGGCAATGATGGCTGTGGCGGGTTATACCATTTCCTTAAAGGCAGGCCGGCGTAGACAAATGATCGTTTTTTTTACCGCATGGGGAATATGCCTGATACTCACCCCTGTGATGTTGCTGCCTTCAATGGTGTCCGTAACCGTTTATTGTTTGCTGTTTTCGTTCATTTCTCTGGCTTTCGGTCTTTGTGCCGGGGCTTTGTTTGTATCCCGCGGCAATTTTTCTGTAACCTGGCGGCACATCCGATTGGTTTATCCCGGTATTGCCATAGCCGCTATTGTAAACATAGCCTTTGACTTTTCCTTACCGCAAAATGCAGGAGAAAAAGCCGCTGCAGAAAATCCGGCCTTACTTTGGGTCACCTTTATGGTTCCTCTTCTGGCCGTTTTAGTCACGGGGTTTTTTTCGCAAAAGCTAAAGCAGGAAAACATACCGGCACCCGAACCGACATCGGCTCTCAATAAATATAGTCTGTTGTTTTTTTGGGTATTTGTGCTTGCAGTGGTCCTTGAAGTGGTCGTTGTGTTTTGGTCTGTGGCTTATATGGAAGACCACCAGGGGGTCATCAGCCGTCTGACTTTTCCGTGCTTCATTCTTGCAGTATATATCGTCAGGTTGTTTTCTGCCAGATGGCTAAGCTACTTTTGTAAGCCGGGCTGGCATGTGGCTTTGGCTTTTATAGCGATGATAAGCACAGGATATTTCTACACTTTCAGCATCACACCACTTTTTATCCTGCTCGGAGGATTAAGCTTTGGATTGTTCCTGCCGGTGCATATGAAGTTATACCATTTTTATCCGGACCGCAAGCAGCTCTTTTATACATTTGGGGTTATTGCTGCGGTATTTTTAATCACAGGCCTGTATAGTCAAAATCATGTGGACTACATAGTTTCGATCGGAATGCCTTCTGAAGTCATAGGACTTTCTGCCCGTCAAGCCATCATAAAAGAACTGACTGCCCTTGCGGCACTGGCTATGATTGGATCGGGTTGGCTGTTCCTAAAGAGGGGACAAATTGCTAAATCTGATTGACAGCCAAAACCCAAAATTCCTATGCTGCAAACCGTCTTTTTTATCGTTCTTGCCACGTTGCTGTGGTTTTCCTGGTATATATTCACCTTTGTCCCTGCAGGTGGCGACAAGGCAGTGGGTCAGGCCTGGTCCCTTATATTTTCAGGTGTCATTTTTGCCGTTTCGGCCGTGCTTCTCTTTTTTTTATTGGCCCGGCAAGGCAGTTTTTATTGGCTGGGACAAAGTGTTGGTTTGAGGACCATCCTGACCATTCTTTTTTGCTGTATTTTTATCACCACCGTATTTTTTGCCGGAGTATTTAGTGTGGAGTGGCACGGCCCCGATACACCTTACCCCGTCCTTTTACATTTATTCGCCAGAAGCGGAGCATACCTGTGGATCGGTATTCTGGTGCTCGTGCCTTTTTATTTCCTCATAATGTCACCGCAGCACATATCGAAGCCTATGGGTTACCTCCTGAAGGCAGATGTGGTCCTGTGTGGCATATTCTGCCTTTTGCTGTTTTATGGATGGGCCAGGGAAAATTATCTCAGGGCTGCCACACAGGTCAGAGAACGACAAGCGGTCTATGACGAATACCATCTGAAAAACCTGCAGGAAATAAGCGAAACGGGCCCGGACCAGGACATCTACGGCTTGCTGAGTCATTCGTACATTTTGCGGCCGGAGGATATACGCGAAGCCGCTCTGCAAAAAATATATCAACGTCCTGACTGGGAAAATGAAGTATTGGCGGTACTGGAAGACAGGGATCAATACATAGAATCCTATTACTATCTTAGCGGAAACCGACTGGACCACCCCGGTCTTTTCAAGGAGCCATTGAGACAAAGCATCCGATATCTGGCGGAGGATTCAGGGTTGTTTTTAAGAGAAACCAATAATATACAGGACTGGAGCCTGGACCACCTTAACATAGCACCCATGCTGCAGGCCATAGACCATCATTTTCAGGGTGAGGCATCTTTTTTTGTCCCGGAGGTGAAAAACCTGTATGAAAGTATCGTTAAAAACACTCCCGAACAAGATAAAAAAGTAAAAGTTAGTGCCTCAAGGGCCATACAATCCTGGCTTCGGGATAATTAGTAAAGTGCAGATTTTACAGTTTTACAATCTGTGTACCGTAATATATGCGGTCAGGATTGTGGTCGGGATATATCTCGATATTATAGCTTCCGGCAGGCAGATGCCCCAGCTCTATGTGGTCTGGCAGCTGGTAGTTGTCGATGGTTAATTCTGACAACCTGCGACCATATACATCGGTGATTACTAGTGTGCCGGCCCGGACAGGAAGGCCCCCCCTTATGTACACATGGTCAGAGGCCGGATTAGGAAAAACATCCAGAGGTCTGCGGTAATACACCTCGTGGCCAAAGACGGAGCTGATGCCGGGATTGCATTTTTCTGTCTCATCTACCCGGAACCGCGGGAAATTAGGCAGGGTGCCTCCGTTGGAATTGGGCAGTATGATCCCGTTTTGCACAAAATCGCATGCCTTGCCTAGCTCATCGGGTTTGTTTATGACGTGAATGGAGTATGTGCCGGCTGCCGGGGTCATGTAGATTCGGCAGTCTGGCCCCTGGGCCATTAAAAGAAATTCTGGACTGAAAGGTTCAGTGTTTCCAATGTTCGTATCAATGAGCCTGACTTTTTTTGCCGGGTCGGTCTCCTGTGAGTCTACCTGGTGGAGGTGAAAACCAATGACGGTGTATATGTACCTGCTGTTGGGCGACCACTCCACGCTGCCATAAAGATCGGACCCAATAGTATCTATGGGCATAATACGGTCTTGAAGGGTCAGTTGGCCTGTGGACCTGTCAAAGTCGTAAATCAGCAGGTGGTCGTGTATATTATAAAAAGCGTATTTGGTGCCGTCGGGACTAAATCTGGCGGTGCCGGTCGAGCTGCTTTTTTCTCGTATAAAATAGACCCCGGGGTCCTGGTCGGGCATGGATTTGAT